>DASXEF010000595.1:0-7918 GCA_036490255.1 Kofleriaceae bacterium | reverse complement strand
ATCTGCGAAGCCGACGACGCGATGTCGCTCGCCCGCGGCGTCCAAGGCCTCGCGATCCGGCTCGCGCGTCGTTTGAATACCGCACTAAAACGAAAGGGCAAATTCTTCGGTCCTCGCTACCACGCCGTCGCACTCCGATCGCCCGCGCAGGTTCGCAACACGCTTCGCTACGTGCTGCTCAACCGCAAGCATCACGCGGTTGCGACAAAGCGGTTCTTCACCGGTTGGGTCGATCCGTATTCCAGCGGCGCGTGGTTTCGCGGCTGGAGCGCGCCGATTCGCGTGAATTCCGTGATCGGTGACCTCGTGACGCTCGAAGCTCCGACGCGCGCGCCGCGGACGTGGCTGTTGCGGGTCGGCTGGCGGCGCGCCGGGCCGATTTCGTTCGACGACCGCCCGGACTAGGTCATGGTCGAACGACGAGTCGCGCCACCGAGCTCCGCACCGCGCGCTTGCGCTTGCGCGCGTTTCGCGCGGGCGATGTCGATGACGTGCTCGCGTATCGCGGTTCGCGCGATTCCTGCGCCACATCCCGCAGCCGTTCACGCGCGCACGCCGAAACGTTCGTCGCGCAGAGCATGACGAGCCGTGGCAGATCCTCCGACGTTCGCGGTCGTGCTCGACGAACGCGCGATCAGCACGGTGATGCCGGCCATCGCACCGCGAGCATCGCGCCCGCGCGCATCGCCCGCGGCGTTCGCGTGGCTGGTCGTCGAGCACGACCCGGTCGAAGTGCGGGCGACCGACGTCGCGCATGTCCGCTCGCGACGCGGGCTCGAGAAGCTCGGCATCGGTATCGGCTGTACCCGCCTGGCTTGATCGATCGAAGGCATCGAGGCTGCGCGGACGCGAAAGCCAGACGTGCGAGGTGAGCTGTGCAGGGGGGCGAGTCAGTGTCGATGACGGCCACGAGCGCAGTGCGCTGACGCAGAAGAGCGCGAGCTCGGCGAGGGCTGGTAGCGACGATCGAGTTGACGACCGGCCTGCGCTGGTCGCCGGGCGAGCTGGACTTCGGCTCGTCGGTGGGCTTTTCTAGGTCGGATGACCGACGAGATCCAGCATGCGCTAGAGGCGTTGCGAGCGTGCGGCTGGCGCGTGTCGTTGGGGCCACGCGAGTCGCTTCCCCCCGAGATCTCGAGCCGCTATCCGTGGCTTCCTGACGAGTATCGCGAGGTCGCCGAGCACGCGCGCGTGCTGTGCAACGCCGGTGAGACCGCCTGGGTGCTGACCGCGGGGGAATTCGCCGGCACCAGCGAGTCGGCGTACGCGTGGAACGAATCGGAACAGCAGTCGCTCGATGCCGCGGACGACGAGAATCAACGAGCTGCGGTGCAGTCGTTCTGGAATCGGCACCTGCCGATCCTGTTCTCCGTGAAGTCGGGGTACGCGTATCTGGCGATCGCGCAAGACACATTGCAGATCGTGCAGGGCGAGGAGCCCGAATATGAAGACGCCACCGTGGTCGCTCCATCGTTCGGGGAGCTGTTGCGGATGTTCGCGCTCGCCGACTCGAAGCTATCGCGGTGGGTGTGACGACCACGCCAGGTGGGACTGACCTACCACGCTGGTTGCGCTAACCCTCGACGACCAGCAACGCGACCGGAAAGATCGACCACAGCTCGGCGACCGCGATCGTCCCGCTCCACGTGCGATCGGTGAGCACGTCGCGCCACGTACCGCCCGGCAACGCGAGTCGCGTATCCGGATCAGGCGCGCCGAGCCGCGTCACCGCCGCGATCATCTGATCGCCGCGCGCGAACGCGAACACGCGCTCGGGCTTCGGGCCGGTCGCCGACAGCGGCGCGTACGCGCCGGTCCACAGCTCGGGCCGCTTCGCGCGCACGCCGAGCACGCGGCGGATCGTCCACAGCTTCGCGAGCCCGAGCTCGCGCGCGGCGTCGCTCGGCTTCGCATCGGTGAGCTCGCGCAGCATGCGGCGGCGCTGGTCGAAGTCGATCGGCCGGCGATTGTCGGGATCGACGAGGCTCGCGTCGACGAGCTCGCAGCCTTGATAGAAGTCGGGCACGCCCGGCGCTGCGAGCTTGATCAATAGTTGGCCGAGCGAATTCGCGTTGCCGCGCGGCGCGAGCTCGGCGACGAACGCGCCGATCTTCGCCATCAGCTCGGCATCGCCGAACACGCCGTCGCACCAGCGATCGATCGCGGCTTCGTAGCGCTCGTCGGGCGCGCGCCACGACGTGCGCAGCTTCGCTTCGCGCGCGGCCTTGTGCGTGTACTGCTTCGCGCGCTCGACATCGAGCGGCCATGCGCCGACGATCACCTGCCACATCAAGTATTCGAGCGCGTGATCGGCGATGTCGCCCCAATACGCATCGGTGCGAGCGCGCCACGCGGTTACCGCGGCGAGCCACTTGTCGGGAATCTCCGACAGCGCCGCGATCCGCGCGCGCACGTCTTCACCGCGCTTGGTGTCGTGCGTGCTGGTCGCGAGCAACGACGTCGGCGATGCGAGCGCGAACATGCGATGGGCGTCGGCGGGGGCGAGCGCGTAGACGCGAAGATCGCTGCCGACCTCGCAGCGCGATACGAGCCGGCTCTGGCGATAGCACAGCGTGTCCTCGTCGCCTTTCGCGACGATCGCGCCGGTCACCTGCTGAGCGACGGCCGCGAGCTCGAGCGCGTCGGTGTTCTGGATCTCCGACGCGAGCGCCGAGCACAAGAACCCGAGCAGATCGCGGTCGACCGATTCGGGCACGGCCGCGGCGGCGAGGTTGATCCGCTCGCGCGTCGACGGCAGCGCCGCGCCGTACGTGCGGTAGGCCGGATAGCCTGCGAACAGCTCGCGCAGCGCCGTCGCGATCTCGGCGCGCGTATAGTCGCGACAGCTCGGGCTCGCCGCACAGGCCCGCACCGCATGATCGACGAGCCGCGCGACCTCGCTATGCAGCCCGGCGCGCATCACCTCGAGCCGCGCGGCGCGACTGCCGCCGATCGGATCCCACGCCATGCCGGTCGCCTGCTCGAACGCGCGCGTCATCGCGGCTTCGTGCGCGGGCTCGACGAACAGCGCGCCGACACGCTCGTTGAAATCGTAGCCGGTCGTGCCGTCGGCGGCCCACGCCGGGAGCTGCTCGTTCGCGGCCGTGATCTTCTCGACGACGATCCACGCATTCGGCGCGCGTTCGCGCAGCCGCGCGAGATAACCGACCGGATCGCGTAGGCCGTCGACGTGATCGACGCGCACCCCGGCGATCGTGGCGTCGCCGAGCCAGTCGAGCACCTTCGCGTGCGTCGCGTCGAACACGTCGGGGTTCTCCTCGCGCAAGCCGACGAGCGTGTTGATGTCGAAGAAGCGGCGATACGACAGCTGATCGCCGGCGACGCTCCAATGGACGAGCCGATACGCCTGGCGTTCGAGGATCGCGTCGAGCTCGACGCGATCGACGCCGAGCGCGGCGACCTCGGCATCGAGCGCGGCGGCGCAGCGACGGTCGCGACAGATTTCGGCGAGCCGCTTCGCGAGCACGGCCTTGTCGCGATGGCGGTGGCGGCGCGTCTCGGCATCGACTTCGCGCGGCAACGCCGACAGCGCATCGCCGACGAACGCGAGCTCGGCGTGCTCGATCCGCTCGCCGGCACGCCGCACGATCGGTCCCAGCGTCCGCGGCGCGATCGGCAAGCGCACGTCACCGGCACGCACCGAGAAGTCGCCGGCGCCGTCGTGCACGATGCCGAGCGTGCCGTTCGCGAGCGCGCGGCCGTAGCGCTCGCCCAAGATCGGCAGCGTCACGCGATCATCGGTCGTCCAATCGACGTCGAAGAACTGCGCGTAGTAGCTCGCCGCGCCGTTCTCGAGCATGTCGAGCCACCAGCGATTCTGTGCGCCCGCGATGCTCATGTGGTTCGGCACGATATCGAGCAGGATCTGCAGGCCACGCGCGCGTGCTTCGTCGGCGAAGTCGTCGAACGCAGCCTCACCGCCGAGCGCACTCGACACGCGCTCGGGATCGACGACGTCGTAGCCGTGCGTCGATCCGTCGGCGGCTTGCAAGATCGGCGAGCAATACACGTGCGTGATGCCGAGCTCGGCGAGATACGGCAGCACCGCCTTCGCGTCGCGCAGCGTGAAGCCGGCGTGGAGCTGCAAGCGATACGTCGCGGTCACGGCTCCCTCCGGAACAGCCACAGCGATCGGCCTTGCACGAGTTGCTTGGTGACGCGCTGGCCGTCGTCGGCGAACCCACGCTCGGTGTCCATCACGTGGCGCCAGTTCGGGCCCCACGGCGCCGCCGGCAGCGTGATCTCGCGCGGCTCGGGATGCGCGTGAAAGACGAGCAGGAACGTCTCGTCGAGGATCGGGATGCCGCGCATGTCGGGCACCTGCAGGCTGTCGCCGTTGAGCGCGACTTGCAGCGAGCGCGACATCTGCTCGTTCCACTGCTGGTCGGTCATCTCGTTGCCGTCGGGATCGAACCACGCGATGTCGGGCAGCGCCGCGTTGCCGCCGCTCGCCGGGCGAATCGGCCGGCCTTGGAACCAACCGCGGCGCCGCCACGTCGGATGTTTGCGGCGGAACGCCGAGAGCTGCGCAACGAACTCGAGCAGGCCGCGATCGGCGTTCGCCCAATCGAACCACGACAGCTCGTTGTCCTGGCAGTAGCCGTTGTTGTTGCCTTGCTGCGTGCGGCCGAGCTCGTCGCCGCCGAGCAACATCGGCACGCCCTGCGACAAGAACATCGTCGCGAGCATGTTGCGCTGCTGGCGTGCGCGCAGCTCGAGGATCGCTTGGTCGTCGGTCGGGCCTTCGACGCCGCAGTTCCACGATCGGTTGTGACTCTCGCCGTCGCGATTGCCTTCGCCGTTCTGGTCGTTGTGCTTGTCGTTGTACGAGACCAGATCGCGCAGCGAGAACCCGTCGTGCGCCGTGATGAAGTTGATCGACGCGTGCGGGAAGCGGCCGCCCGAGCCGTACAGATCGCCGCTGCCGGTGATGCGCGAGCCGAGCTCCGGAAACGAGCTGGGCTCGCCGCGCCAGTAGTCGCGGATCCAATCGCGGTACTTGCCGTTCCACTCCGACCACAGCGACGGAAAGTTGCCGACCTGATAGCCACCTTCGCCGACGTCCCACGGCTCGGCGATCAGCTTCACGCGCGACACGACCGGGTCTTGCTGGATCAGATCGAAGAACGCGCCGAGTCGATCGACCTCGTGCAGGCCGCGCGCGAGCGTCGCTGCGAGATCGAAGCGAAACCCGTCGACGTGCATCTCCTCGATCCAGTAGCGCAGCGAATCCATCACGAGCTGCAGCACGTGCGGATGGCGCATGTTGAGCGTGTTGCCGGTGCCGGTGTAGTCCATGTAGAACGCGGGCTGATCGGCGACGAGCCGGTAGTACGCGGCGTTGTCGAAGCCGCGCATCGACAGCTGCGGACCTTCGTGGTTGCCCTCGGCGGTGTGGTTGTAGACGACGTCGAGGATCACCTCGATGTTCGCTTGATGCAGCGCCTTGACCATCGCCTTGAATTCGGCGACGGCGCCGGTCGCCGATGGCACGCTCGCGTATTCGGGGTGCGGTGCGAAGTAGCCGATCGAGTTGTAGCCCCAGTAATTGCGCAGGCCGCGCTCGAGCAAGAAGCCGTCGTGCACGAACGCATGCACCGGCAACAGCTCGACCGCGGTGATGCCGAGGCGATGAAGGTGCTGGATCGCGGCCGGATGACCGAGCCCGGCGTACGTGCCGCGCAATGCAGCCGGCACGTCGGGATGGTGCTCGGTGAAGCCTTTGACGTGGACTTCGTAGATGACCGTTTCGTTCCACGGATGATCGAGCGGATGATCGTTGCCCCAGTCGAAGTACGGTTGCGCGACGACCGAGCGAAACGTCAGCGGTGCGCTGTCTTCTTGCGATGCGCCGCCGGCACCGTCGTCGCCGCGCAACGCCGGGCCCCATTGCAGGCCGCGGCTGATCGCGCGCGCGTATGGATCGACGAGCAGCTTGGCGGGATTGCAGCGCAGCCCGCGCGACAGATCCCACGGGCCGTACACGCGAAACCCGTAGCGCTGGCTCGGGCCGACTTCGGGCAAGTACGCGTGCCACACCTGCGCGGTGCCGCAGATCAGCGGGACGCGATCTTCGGTCTCGCCGTCGAACAAGCACAGCTCGACCTTCTCGGCGACGCTCGAATACACGGCGAAGTTCGTGCCCGAGCCGTCGAACTTCGCGCCGAGCGGGTAGGGGTGACCGGGCCAGACCGAGCGAGAGCGCGCCATGACGCGACGCACCTGCGAGGCGCGTGCCCCGAAATTCCCGCGAGCCGCGCTCGATTGCGGTGGCCGTGCCCTGTGCGCTCGCGCTCAGCGTGCGTCTAGATGACGCCGATCAGGAGCGCGATGCCGACCGCCAAGAAGATCACCGCGGCGACCTTTTGCGTGACGCGCGGATCGAGCAGCTTGCCGGCGCGGTTGCCGACGAAGACGGCGATCGCCGCGACACACCACAGCGCGAGCGCGGACGCGCCGAACACGATCGGCCACTCGCGATACTTCGCCTGCAGACCGGCCGTGCCGATCTGCGTGAGGTCACCCCATTCCGCGATGAACACGACGACGAACGTCGTCCACAGCGCCGACCAAAATCCGCGCGGCTTGGTGTCCTCGTGGTCCTCGTCTTCAGCTTTGCGGATCCACATGAACACCGCGCACGCGACGAACAGCACGCCCGAGCCGATTTCGACGTAGCGCCGAGGCAGCTCCGACAACAACCAACCGGCGCCGACCGCGACGCCGCTCTGCACGGTCAGCGCGAACGATGCGCCGAGCCAGACCGGCAGCGGTTTGTGCCGCGTCGCGAGCACGAGCGCCGCGAGCGCCGTCTTGTCGGGCAACTCGGCGACGAAGATCACGCCGAACACGGTCGCGAACAGCTCGAGCGCGGTCATGCCCGCGCGAGCATATCAGCGCTTCGCAGCGGTGCGCTGTGCGTGACCGACGCTCTCGAGCTGCGAGAGCGAGATCGACTTGTCGGACGCCGCGTGCGATCGCCCCGCGAGATCGGCGACGGCCTGTTGCATGTCGCGCTGGCCATCGAGCATGTGGCTGAGCGCCTTGCGCTTGGCTTCGACGGCTTTGTACTGATCTTTCGAGCTCGGCTCGGGTTGCTCGCGCAAATCGAACGTCGCGATCGCATCGCGGCGAAGCGCGTCGAGCGCACGGGCGAGCAACGCGCGATCGTCGTTCGACGTGGAGCCGATCGCGCCGAGCCCACCGGTCTGGCCGACGTAGCTCGCGCCGAGCGTGCCGAAGCCGCCGGTGCTCGCGATGTCTTCGACGACGAGCAACGGCCGGGTCGTGCGCGGAAAGTCACTCGCAAACACCGCGAACACGAGCGCGCCGTCGGGGCGAGCGCGCACCGACGCGGTCAACGAGCCGAACGTGAAGAACGGCGGATCGGCATCGCTGGCGAGCGCATGGACGAGCTTGTCGCGCGCCGCGGCGTCGAGCGCGATCGATTGGGTTTGCTTCGGGCTCGCCTTGAGCGTCGCGAGCATGTCGCGCACCTGATCGATCGAGATCACGACGTTGAGCGCGCTCGCGTTGTTGTAGTGCGCGTGGAAGATGCCGACGAGCTCGAACTCGCCGGTCTTGCACGACACCGCGAGCACGGGCGAGCCCGAGTTGCCCGACGACACCAGCGCGTCGACCAAGAAGTCGTCGTGGTTCCACTCGCCCTGCTCGTCGTGATCGTACGTGGAAATCACTTTGCCGACGTTCGTCGCCGCGAGCTCGCCGAGTGGGAAGCCGCGGACTTCAACGACATCGCGCGTCGCGAGCCCGGCGCTCGTGCCGAGCTTCCACGGCATCACCGGCAGTTTCTGGTGCGCGCGCAAGATCGCGACGTCGAGCGCCGGATCGGTCGCGACGACGCTGAGCGGGATGTCGTCGGCGGCGTAGGTGTCAT
>DASXEF010000568.1:0-3736 GCA_036490255.1 Kofleriaceae bacterium | reverse complement strand
GGATTCGTGACCTGCGTGCACAGCGAATTGTCGGTCTCGATCTCGAAGATCCGGAGCTCGCCGGCGCCGACCGCGATGCCGGCGGCGTCGACCAGCGAGCCGTGCATGAACGCGCTCGCCGGGAGTGACTCGGCGGCGAGGCTGTACGACGTCTGCGTCGGATCGCGCGGGATCGCGATCTCGGTGTGCGTCCAATCGGCGGCCTGCACGCCGTCGGGCACCGTGAAGTCGAGGTCGTAGTACGCCCAGATCGTGTCGAGGATCGGATCGACGTAGAGCGTGAACGAGCCCGAAGCATCCGTGACCGCGGTCGCCGGCGGGATCTCCGCGAGCAAGCTCTGGCCGCCGGCGTCGAGGCTCCATTGGAAGCGCAACGCCGGTGTCGCCGTGATCGAGATGTTACCGACGCCTTTGCCGTCGCCGTCGACGACGGAGCCGGTGAGCGCGAGCCGGGTCGGCACGCGGATCGGCGAGCCGTCGAGCGCGAGTGCCTTCGCGTAGACGCCGAGCTCGGAGTTCGCCGGCGGAATGACCTCGATCGAATAGTTGGTCGCGAACGCCGTGCCGTCGAGCAGCTGCACGTTCGCGATGCCGTCGGAGCCGGTCTCGACGTCGACCTGCAGCACGGCGCTGCCCAAGCCGGGCATGTCCTGCGCGAACGTCCCCGTGACGATCACGTGCGCACCGGTCACCGGCGCGACTGCGCCGTCGCCGTTCAAGCCCTCGATCGGAATCGCGAGCGTGACCGGATTGCCCATCGCGGCGGGCTGCGCGAGCGTCTGCTGGGTCGATACCGGCGGCAGCGTCGGCGCGTACAGCGTCGGCGCCGCCACGGTCGTATCGTACGGCGACGCTTCGATCGTGACCGTGCCGGCGATGTCCTCGCACGTCTGATCGCCGCAGCCGGCGAGGGTGACCGAGTACTGGCCGGTCGTCGTGTAATCGACGGTCGAGACCTCGCTCAGCGATGTGCCGGCGTCGCCGAGATGGCCGAGCGCGACCACGCGGTACTTCGCGAGCGGGCCGCCCTGCGCGTTGGTCAACGTGCCGGTGATCACCGGCGAGCTCTCGTTGCCGAGCGTGATCGTACCGAGCTCGGTATCCGAGGTCGCCTGCAGCGTCATGCGCAGCGGTGGCGCGAGCTCGGCCGGCGACACCGTGCCGTTGTTCGGCGGCGCCGCGCCCGTGCTCGTCGGCGTGAACGTGATCGTGAACGGCTCGTCGCCTGCCATCGTCGGCGGCACGCTGATCGAAAACGAATCGGTGCCGCGCGGGACGCCGTCGCTCGCGGTCGCGACCGCGCTAAATCCGGGGCCGCCGGCAAATCGCGATGGCCGGCTGACGGTGACCGTCGCGCCGATCGAGTCGCCGCTGCACGGCGACGCGGTCGCCGCGCAGAACGGCTCGACGCGGCCGCTCAGCGTGATCGCGGCACCCATCGCGACGTTGCCGAGCTCGCCGTCGCTCGCGAGCGGCTGTGCCGGAATCTCGGTCGAGATCAGATCCGGTCGCGCGCTCGGCGGCACGACGACCGCCGCGAACTGTCCGGCCGGCGGACCACCCCAGCACGCTCCTAGATCGCACACCTCGCCGGCGGACGAATCGCAATCCGCGTTCGTCGTGCACTGCGGTTGCACGCCCGCCGGCACGTCGAGACAACCCGCGCAGAGCGCGAGCGTTATGTAGAGGTCGGCTGCTCGCACAAGAGGTTGTAGGTGCGGTCGGTCGACAACCCGCCGTCGGTCGATTTGTACGCCGGCGTGCCGGTGTCGAGCACCGGCCGATCGAACACGGTGATCTCCATCCACACGTTGGAGTTGCCGCTGAAGCTGCTGTCACACAGCGTCGACAAGTCGCAGCTCGTCGTGCGAATCGGCGTCCCACTCGGTGACGCGGAGCACGTCGCGCGCGCCGGCGTCGGCGCGGTCGCGAAGTAGTTGACGTACACGCGGATGTAGAGCGTGTCGGTGACGTCGCTATCGATCAGCGTGAGGTCCATCGTCTGGCCTTGCACTGGGCCGACGACGAACTCGACCGGGCCGGGCTCCTGCAGCTCCTGTGTGTTCGACACGACCGACGTGATCGCCGGTGGCGAATCGACGCCGCCGTCCTGGTAGTCGACGGACAGCGATGGCGGGAGAATGCAGCCTACGAGCACGAACGCCGGCAAGACATGCAGCGCACGCGCCAGCAACCGCGATCGTAACTGTCGCGCCGACTTACGCGCGGGCTCGGCGATCGACCGACGACGTGGCTCCGACATTCGCGTCATAGGGGCTCCTGCGGCACGTCGTCGCCTTCTTTCTCGAGGTGGCGGAACACGGTGCGCGGATCGACGCCGAGGTCGCGCGCGGTCTTGGTGCGATTGCCGTTGTTGAGCGCGAGCACTTCGTTGATGTAGTCGCGCTGGAATTTGTCCTTCGCGTCGGCGAGCGTGAGGATCTGCGGCAACACGTCGCCGGTGAGCCCGAGGTCATCGGGCCCGATCACGGTCGATTCGCACAGCACGATCGCCTTCTTGATCCGGTTCTCGAGCTCGCGGATGTTGCCCGGCCAGTTGTGCTTGCGAATCGCGACCGCGGCGTTCGGCGAGAAGCCTTTGACCTTCGCGTCGTACTCGCGCGCGTAGCGCGACAGCAAGTAGCGCGCGATCACGAGCACGTCGTCGCCGCGCACGCGCAGCGGCGGTAGCTCGACGTTGACGACGTTGAGCCGGTAATACAGATCTTCGCGGAACCGGCCGTTGTGGATCTCTTTCTCGAGATCGCGATTGGTCGCCGCCAGGATGCGGATGTCGCACGACTCGGGCCGCGTATCGCCGACGCGAAACACGACGCGCTCCTGCAACGCGCGCAGGATCTTCACCTGCAGCTCGATCGGCATCTCGCCGATCTCGTCGAGAAACAGCGTGCCGCCGTCGGCCGCCTGGAACTTGCCCTGCTTGTTCGAGACGGCGCCGGTGAACGCGCCCTTGACGTGACCGAACAGCTCACTCTCGAGCAAGTTCTCCGGAATCGCGCCGCAGTTGATCGTCACGAACGGCTTGGTCGCGCGCGGCGAGCGGTTGTGGATCTCGCGCGCGATCAGCTCCTTGCCGGTGCCGGTCTCGCCGGTGATCAGCACGCTGATATCGGTCGGCGCGATCTTCTCGACCTTGCGAAACACCGCTTGCATCGGCGGCGACGTGCCGACGATCTCGCCGAAGCGATACGCCTCCAAGCGCTCGTGCAAGCGCCGGTTATCGACGCGCAGCTCGTCGAGCAACAGCGCGTTCGCGACGATCAGCGCCGCCTGCGCCGCGAAGATCGTCAGCACGCGCAGCGTCTGATCTTGGAACAGGTCGCGGATCGAATCGTTGCCGACGTAGATCAGGCCGAGCAACCGGCCGCGATCGAGCAGCGGCGTGCAGATCACCGAGCTGACCTTGAGGTGCATGACGCTCTTCGCGCCCGAGAACTCGTCGTCGCTCATCGCATCCGAAATGATGACCGGTCGCCGCGTCTTGACGACCTTCGCGATGATCGAGTCCGACAGCTGGCTGATCGCGTCGGCGATGTTCTCGCGGTTCAAGTTGCGCGCGACCTTGATGTCGAGCGTCTCCGCCTCGGCCAAGATCAGAAAGCCCTTGTCGGCGTTCGTGATCTGGATGACCGCGTCCATCAGCTTGTCGAGCAGCTCCGTCAGATCGCGCACGTGCATCAGCTGATCGGAGAACTCGAACAGCTTGGTGTACGCG
>DASXEF010000545.1:0-1759 GCA_036490255.1 Kofleriaceae bacterium | reverse complement strand
CCGGCATCGTGCTCGCACCGCACGGCGGCGCGCTCGATCGCATGGCGCTGCCGTTCAAGTTTTTCGCCGGCGGCAAGATCGGCAGCGGTCGCCAGCTCGTGTCGTGGATCGAGCTCGACGACATCGTCGCCGCATATCTCGCCGCGATCGACGACGCGCGCTATCGCGGTCCGATCAACGCGGTCGCCGGCTCGGTGACCAACGCCGAATTCGCGCACGCGATCGGCCACGCGCTACATCGCCCCGCGGTCGTGCCGGTGCCCGCGTTCGCGCTCAAGCTCGCGGTCGGCGAGCTCGCCGAGTCGATCTTGAACGGCCGCAACGTCGTGCCCGCGAAGCTCCGCGAGCTGGGGTTTGCGTTCCTACACGCAGACTTGGCGGACGCACTCGCGTGTTCGCTCGGCCACAAGCACGCGTAACCCCGCGACATGCGCCGATCGACTCGCGGCGCGCAGGTTGCAACCGATAGCCGCGATGCAACTCCTCGAGACCGTGTCGTGGCGCGCATTGACCGTTTTGGGGCTCGGCGCCGTGGCGTTCGTCGGCTCGCGCGGCCAGGCGCCGCCGCCGGTGGTCGTCGACGTGCCTGCCGCGGAAGTCGACGAGCCGGTCGCGGCGGTCGACCTCTCGGTCAACGAAGATGCGCCGACGCCGATCTACTTCACGTTCGAGGCCGATCACGCGCATTGGGTCGCGCTCGCGCCGCTCGACAAGCCGCGCTACTCGAAGCCGCGCACGCTCGACGAGGACTATCAGCACGAAGTGATCGCGACGCCGTCCGCGCGCGAGATCGCGCCGTGGCGTGGCCGCGAGCTCGTGGTCGACGGCGGTTGCCGCGAGACGCTCGAATCGTTCGCGGTGATCGCGCGACTGTCGGGCGAGCTCGCCTATGCGAGCGAGAACGAGACCACGTGGACCACGCGTTCGATCATGGCGCACGGCGAGCCCGTGCTCGCCGCGAAGCTGACGCACTGCACGACCGGTAGCGCGTTGTTCGCGTCGACCGCGCCGGTGCGCCGGCTCGAGTTCGTCGACGATCCGGCGCTCGTCGCGAAAGCGCGGCGCGTGATGCTCGCGTCGCCGTACGCGGAGATCGCCGCCCAGGACTGGAAGCAGATGAACGAGGCGACGTCGTGGATCGCCGACTCGACGTTCGATGCGATGGTCGCCCGCGACACCGTTCGCAACGTCACGTGGGTGTCGATGCACGTGCACGCGAACGGCATCGGCTGCGGCGTCCCGACGACGAACTTCTGGGGCCTGTTCCGCGTGCGTCCCGACGGCTCGCTCGAGCAGGTCACGTTGCGCGCGGTCAACGACATCGGCGCGCTGCACGAGCTGCTCGATCTCGACGGCACAGGCTCGCCGTCGCTGCGCGGCGACGCGCTGTTCCCCGGCGGACCGATCGTGATCGACGCGCACGGCGATCAGGTCACCGGCGATCAAGTGCCGTTCTACGGCTGCCCGTGCTGACTATTTTTCGAGCTCGTACTTCTGCACGAGCCGGATCAAATTTCGCCGCGAGACTTTGAGCTCCTCGGCGGCGCGCGTCTTGTTGCCTTGATGCCGGCGCATCGCCGCCAAGATCATCCGGCGCTCGAGTGCTTCGACCGCAGCCGGTAGCGATTCCGTGTCGAACGTCGCGGCTTCGGGCGTGCTCGGCGCGTACTGGCGAATGCGCGGCGACAGCAGCGTCTCGCCGATCGTCGCGGCATCGCCGGCGAGCACGACGAGCCGCTCGATCTCGTTCTCGAGCTCG
>DASXEF010000531.1:0-25519 GCA_036490255.1 Kofleriaceae bacterium | reverse complement strand
TCCGACTTGCGCGCGAACTCGCCGTGCAGGATCTTCAGCGCGACCTGCTTCTCGAGCAGGTTGTGCGTGGCGAGATAAACGGCGCCCATGCCGCCCTCGCCGAGCTTGCGATCGATGAGATAGCGATCCGCGAGCGTGTTGCCGATCAGCGGATCCGCCGGCTGCGGCAGGTACGACGTCTTCGCCTTGGAATCGACCTCGCTGCGCGCGACAGCACCGCCGGGTGCGCCGAGCTGCGTCTTCTTGTCGTCCGCCACGAAGCGGCTAGTTTACCACGTCGTCGATCCATTCCGACGCACGGATCATCGCCGAGCAGACGTGCTGCACGTAGTCGATCCGGACGCTGCGCTCGACCGGGCTCGACGGCATTCCGCCATCGGCGCTGCCGATCACGGCGAAGTCGTCGTCGGGGCGCAGCTGCTGGCCGAGCGCGTATTGCAGCGCCGCGGCGATCTGCGCGCGGATCTCCGGATCGGGGTCGCCGTGGTGCTTGCCGAGCAAGTACGCCGACACCATCGCTTCGGTGCGCGAGCCGGCCGGCGTGTTGTACGGCACGAGGAACGGCGTGAGGTTGTACGACCCCGCGAAGTCGTCCTCGTCGGGAAGATCGCCGGGTGCAGCTTGTTGCTCGCGCAAGAACGCGCCGTAGCCGCGGCAGAAGTCGTCGTACTTCGGCTTCTGCACGGTCGGCCAGATCGCTTCGGCGGCGATGCACGTCCAATGCTCCTCGCCGTAGAAGAACCCGCCGAGAAAGAAGTCGTACCAATCGACGAGCCAATCGATGCCGCGCTCGGCGGCATCGGCGTACTTGCGATCCTGCGTGATCGTGAACATGCGCGCGAGCGCGAGCGACGCCTCACCGGAGTAATACAGCTGCTGGTTGGTCTCGTCGGGCTGGTGCGTCTTCGGGTTGTACAAGTGGCGGAACGATCCGTCGGGCCGCTGCATGAACAGGATCCATGCGGCGAGCTTGGTCGCGAGCGGCAGATAACGCGCATCGCCGGTCGCGCGCTGATACTCGACGAGCGCGACGGTGACGAGCGCGGTCGAGCCGAGATGCGCGGTGTGCTCGTTCTTGTCGAGCACGCACGCGTACTCGCTGCCGTCGGGCAACGTGCCGGTGCACGGGTTTTCGCCGAGCAACTGCACGAGGTGCGCGATCGCGCGCTCGATCGGCTCGCGCAGCCACTCCTGTTTCGTGATGCGATAGACCTGCGCGAGGAAGTACGTCGTGCCGCCGTGCCGCGGCATCGAGTACTCGCCGGACATGTGCATCGCATCGGTCTCGCGGCCGGTCGACAGATCGTGCTCGTAGATGTAGCGGCCGTTCGCCGCGAGATGATCGACGAGGTAGTGCGCGCCGGCGAGCGCCGCCTCGCGCAGGGCGGCCGCGGTGAGCCGGGGTGCGGGGGTCACGCCGCGATAGAGCTGCAACGGCGTCGCGGCATGATCCGGTGCTTCGACGAACGCGTCGGTGCGAAACCGCCACATGTGATCGAGCGGCACCGGCGCGTGCGAGCCTGCGCGCGTCGCGAGCGAATTCGCGACCCGCTTGAGATCGACGCCCATCGCGAAGTCGGGCATGTCGTCGCTCGGTCGCTTCGTCGCGAGCAACTTCGCTTCGATCAGCTCGTGCGGCAGCAACATGACCGTGGTGTGGTCGACCTCGGCGCCGATGCCGTCGAGCCCGGAATCGACCGCGGCCATGTCTTCGGTGCCCGGCACCGCGAGCGCGCGAAACAGCCAGTAGCCGTCGCCGAGCGGCGCCTTGCCGTGAATGACGTCGGCTTCGATGCGCGCTTTCGCGAGCGCGTCGGCGGTGAGGTTACGCACCTGCGGCACCGTCTTCAGCACGTGCGCGGCCGCGTTGGTCGCGTCGCCGATCGTCGCGCCCTCGCCGTCGACGCGCGTGATCGGCCGGCCCTCCGACCACACGGTCACGCCGACGCCGTCTGCCGGAGTCGCGAGCTCGCAACGCGCTTCGCGATTATCGACCGCGGCGCGCAGCGCGGCGATCACGCACGTGCGGTCGCTCGCATCGAGCCGCGAGGGTGGCGCGATGCGATACGCGTGAAACACCAGCAGCGTGATCGTCGCGAACACGACGCTCGGCAGCGTCCACACGGCTGCGACGACGACCGAGCGCCGACTAGCCACCGTACGCCCGCTTGCCGGCGCGCGATAACAGGTACTTCACCTGCACGATCGGCAACAGCGCGACGAGCTCGACGATGATCGCGACCGCGACCAGCGCGAAGCTCGCGGCGGCCTTGCCGAATGCGCCGTACACGCCGGCCAAGAATGCCGCCGAGACCAGCACGCGGATGATCAGCAAGATCGTCGACGCGAGCATCAGCGTCGCGCCCGCGATCGCGAGCTTGCGGCCGCGCACGCGCAATTTCTCGACGGCGAACGCCGCCGTGCCGAGCGCCATGATGATCGTGCACAGCGGCAGCGACCACAGCTGCAGTGCGGTCGATCGAATGCGCGTCGGGATCACCGTCACGATGATCACCGCGTAGGCCACGCTGAACGCGACATCGAGCGCGGCGTAGATATACGGGCGCGGGTCGCGCCGGTCAGCGACCGAGCGCGGCATGATCCTCGCCGAGCGCGAACGAGATGAGGCCTTGTGCGATCGGCTCGCCGAGCGAGCCGGCGACATCGCCGCCTTTCGCGAGGATCTGCAGGCCGGCGAGCAGCGAGCCCGACGCGACCAAGCCGGCGCGCAAGCCGGCGACGCGCAGATCGCGCGCGAGCCACTCGTGGCGGAAATGCGGCGCATCGACCGCGAGCGCGAACGGTTTGAGCTCGTTCATCAGGCCCGTCGGGATCAAGCGACGAAGCTTCTGCGCCTGCGTCGCGATCGCCGCCTCTTCGAGGCCCTCCTGCGGAAAGTCGGCCTGGAACAGGCGCAACAGTGCGACCACGAGCACACCGAGCTCGGTCTCGCCGAGCCGCGCGGGAATCGCGAGCGACGCGCGCGCGAGCTTGAGCGCGGCGCCGGCGGCAAATCGGATCGTCTGGGTGTCGGCTTGCGCGATCGACTGGCCGAGCACGAGCGACACCGGCGACGTCGGCTCGGCGACCATCGCCCACGGCTGCCGCGTCGACACGTAGACGTCGATCTCGCCGAAGCCCAAGCCGCTCGCGACGTCTTGCGCGTGCGCCGCGACCTTCGAATCTTTCGCGCGCAGGCGATCGCCGCGGCCGACGCCATAGCTGCGCAGATCGATGCCGACGTGCTTCGCGAGCCGATCGCCGAGCAGCGTGAACAGCTGGCGCAGCTCGGTCTGCACGGTGCGCGGGAACAACAGGTCGTCGGAATCCGGCCGCACGAGCGGCGCGAGATCGACGCGCACGGGCTCCGACAACAGCAGCCGCTCGGGCTCACCCGCCGCGCCGAGCAGCGTCGCGAGCTCGGCGGCAGCACGCGCGACCGGCAGCGAGCCGTCGACGCCGGCCGCCGACCGCGCCGCCATTGCACGCGCGATCACGCGATACGCGACGCCGTCTTTCGGATCGTTGCCGACGCGCACGCGCATCGTGCCGGCGACGCGGTTCAAGTGCACGCGCACCGACGTCATGTCGCCGGCGTCGCGATAGAACTCGACGAGCCGAGTCAGCGCCTCGTCGTTGGTCGGCGCGCCGTCGAGCGCGAGGTTCAACGCGCGCTCGGCACGCTTGGCATCGTTGAAACCTTGCTTGAAGATCCGCGCGACGCGGTGCAAGTGCGCCGCGCGCTTGTCGGGATCTTGCTCGGCCTTGACGAGGCGCTCGCACGCGCCGAGTGCGAGCTTCCACTCGCCCGTTTGCGTCGCGAGATCGGCGAGCCGGATCAGCGTGTTCTCGTCGTCGGGCACGTAGGTCAGCGCGCGCTGGAACGCCTTGAGCGCCGACGTCGGCTCGTTCAACCGATCGGCGTAGATCAGACCGAGCCGGTAACACAGCGTGGTGAGCACGTTGCGGTCGTGCTCGAGCCGCGCGCGCGAGACCAACGCCTCGGCGGCCTCTTGCCAGTTGCCCTGCTCCCACGCGATGTCGGCGACCGCGGCGTGCGCGCGCAGATCGTTCGGATCGGATTCGAGGATCTGGCGGTAGTGCTGCTTCGCGATGTCGCGGCTATCGAGGAAGTTGCGGTGCAGCTCGGCGATCGCGCGATGCAGCTCGATGCGCGTGCGCTCGTCGGACTCGAACTCGAGCCGATTCGCGAGCACGATCGCGAGCTCGTCGTGCGCCGCGTCTTCGTCGAGCAAGATCCGCAGCCGCAGGAACGAGTCCTTGTGACCGGGCTCGGCGACGAGCGCTTGCTTGAACGCGGCGGTCGCCTGGCCGCCTTCGAGCGCCTTGTCCATCAGCGCGACGCCGGCAAAGTGATAGAGCGTCGCCTTGGTCGCCGAATCGGTCGCGGCCTTCGCCTGGCGCGATGCCGCCTGCGCGACGTCGATCCACAGCTGGCCCTTGAGCGCGGCCGCGCGCCAGCCTTCGAGCGCGGGCACATGACCCGGCTGGATCTCGTCGGCGGTGCCGAACTTCTGCACGGCCGAGTCGATCTGGCCGATCTCGGCGAGCGTCTCGCCGGCGCGCGTGTAGAACGCGGCTTGCGCCCGCGGATCGCCTTCGAAGTACGCGGCGATCTGATCTTCGAGCCCGGCGAGCTCGGGCGATGCACCGGCGCGACGCACGATCGACTCGAGGCCGAGCAGCGCGAGCCGATGCTTCGGATCGGCGGCGAGCGCCGCGCGATACAGCTCGGTGATCTCGGCATCGGGGCGCTGATCGCGCTCGGCGAGCGCCGCCGCATCCATCACGAGCGCGGCGCGATCTTTCGCGAGATCGAGCGGCAACTGATCGGATTCGGCGCGGCGCAACCGCAACAGCTCGGTGAGCTGATCGGTGGCCGCGTACTCGCGCTCGAGCCGGTGCATCAGATCGACGCGCGACGGATCCGCCTGCGCGGCGCTCTCGAGCGCGATCTGCGCCGACGCGCGATCGGCGCGCAGATCTTGATCGACGAACGCGAGCAGCTCGTAGGCGTTCGCCTTTGCGGCGCTGTCGCCGGCGGTCTCGGCGCCGCGCAGCTGGCCGAGCGCGAGCGCTGTGATCGGCCCGGGTTCGCGGAGCAGCGTCGCCGCGCGTTGCAACGGCACCGCGGCGAGCGGATCGCCGGGCCGCAGCTCGAGCGCGCGCTGGAACAACGCGACCGCCGCGACGCCGTCGCCTTGCGCGGCCGCGAGATCGCCGTCGCGCACGATGCGGCCGAACGCGTCGGGATTGATGCTCGCCGTCGCGGGCGTGACGCTGCGCGAGACCGGTGGACGATCGCCGCTCCGGCGCCGCGCGGCCGCGAGCAGGTCGGGCACGATCGCGAGCGAGGGCAGATCCGTTTCGACGCGCGCGAGCAACGCGGTCGCGCGCGTGGCATCGCCGGCATCGAGCGCGAGCTGGGCGGCGCGCAGGCGCAACGCGCCGGCTTCGCGCGTACCGTCGAGCTGCGCGGCACGCTCGTCGAGCGCGGTCGCGGCATCGCCGAGCTCGTCGGCGCGTGCCGCGGCAAGCACGCGCCACGCGGTGCGCCGCGGATCGTCGATCGATTCGCGCCGCTGCGCGGTTTGCAGATCGCGCAGTACGGCCTCGCCGCGCGCGATGTCGTTGCCACCGGCGTCGCTCGCGACCAACCGCGCGCGTCGCAGTGCGAGTGTCGCGGCCGCCCACGGCGTCGGCTCGGCGGCCTGCGCGCGCGCGAGCACTTCGCCGAGCACTTCGGTGTCGCCGAGCCGGGTCGCGAGCGAGATCGCGGCGGCATGCGCGGCCGGCGCCGGGCCACGCACGCCTTCGAGCATGCGATCCCACGCGCCGAGCGCGGCGACCGTCGTGGTCTGTACGTCGTCGGCATTCGGAGCCTCGGCGGCGGAAACCGCGCCGACCGCTTCTTCCCACGCGAGCGCGCTGCGCAGCTGCGCGACGTCTTTGTCGAGTTGCTCGCCCGGATCTTTCGCGAGCTCGTCGAGTAACTTCGCGCGATCGCCCCAGCGGCCGGCGGCGGCGAGCGCCTCGGCGTACGCCTCGGTGAGCGCGAGCGAGCCCGGATGTTCGGCGTGGCCTTTGTCGAGCAGCTCGATCGCGGCTTCGAGCTGACTCTGCGCGATCAACCCGAACGCGGCGCGCAGCCGAGCGCGCTCGCGATCGGCATCGCCGGCGACGGCGAGATCGACGTCGATCGCGAGCTGCGTCGCCTCCGACGCGACGTACGCGGTACGTAGCTGCGCCGCGGCGTAGTCGTCGCCGGGATCGTGGAGCAGCGCCGCGCTCCACAGCTCGGCACCGCGCGCGGGATCGAGCTCGGCCGCGCGACCGGCGGCGTACGCGCGCTCGGCGGCGGAGGTCTCGGCCGCCGCCCACGTGCCCATCGCCATGCCCGCGGCGACCGGATCGGCGCCTGCGAGCGAGGCTTCGGCGGCCGTGCGCGCGACGAGCGGATCGTCGGGCAACGCGGCTTGTGCGAGCTGTGCCGCCGCGGTCGCGAGCTCGCCGCGCACGCCGGCATCGCCAATGCGCGACGCCCAGACGTCGGCACGCAACGCGATCGCACCGGCGGTGAGCGGATCACCGGGATCGATCTGCTGGACGAGGTCGAGCAGCGCGCGCGTGGTCGCGTCGGCATCGCCGACCTTCGCGAGCTCGCGGATCACGCCGAGCCGCGCACCGAGCGACGTCGGATCGGATTCTCCCGCCGCGCGGTACCACGCGGCGGCATCTCCGGTGCTCGCGAGCACGCCGCGAGCCGCTTGCACGGCGCCGCGCAGCTCGGGATCGGTGATCGCATGCGCGAGCTGTTCGAGCGCGCGACCGAACTCGTCGGCGCGGCCGTCGAGAAACGCGAGCTCGAGCTGCGCGAGCAATGCGCGTACGTCCGACGGCGCGCTGTCGAGGACTTCGCCGGCGGCGACGCGCGCGAGATCCTGATCGCCGGCGGCGAGCAGCAGATCGATGCGGTAGTGGCTGAGCGGCCGGCGCTCGAGTGCGCCCGCGACCTGGAGCTCGGCATCGATCTGGCGCACGGCCTCGCCGAGGTCGCTCGAGCTGCGTGCGAGCCGGCGCAAGCCGCGCAACGCGGTCGTCGCGCGCGGATCGGCGAGTAACGCGGCGTCGTAATGCGAGCGAGCGCGCTCGAGCTCGCCGAGGCGCTCGCACAACCTGCCGGCTTCGATGCGAAGCATCGCCGACGCATGCGCTTCGTCAACGGTCTCGAGCTCGCGCTCGTAGACCTCGAGTGAACGCGCGAATTCTTCGTCGAGCTGCGAGCTCGGCAGGGGTTGGACCTGCTCGGGCAGCTGCAGCGCCTCGAGATCGAGCGACGGCTCGTTCTCGGCCTGGTCGTCGCCGGGCCCGATCGGCAGCGGCGTCGCCATCCGGCGCACGCGTGGCGGCGCGGCGCGCACGCCGGCGAGCGTGTGGCCGGCACCGTGATCGAGGTCGTCGCGATCCGGCACGTGCTCGAGCACGGGCACCGCCGATGGCCGATTCGGTCGAGCGAACACGTCGAGCACGCCGGGCGGGCGGCCGCCACGCACGTCGACGCGTGTCTGCGAGATGCGCTCGGGTGGCCGCTCGGGCTCGTCGACGTGGTCCGGGGGCTCGACCTCGACTTCGAACTGCGATTCGGCGCGCGGTGCGCGGTCGAGCTCGTCGGCGATCTCGGGAATCTCGTCGCGCGCCGACGCGAATGCCGGCATGTCGTCGAGATCGCCGATCGGCACGTCGTGCGTGTATTCGTCGTCGTCGCCGACGTCGGCTTCGGATTCGACCGCGCCTTCGTCGATCTCTTCGGAATCCAGAGCCGCGCTTCGCTCCGCAGGAATCGCGAGATCGTCGTCGTCGCCGGCGAGCGCGTCGTCGAGATTTAGCGGCCGTGATGTCATCACGGGCTCGTCGTCGGGCGCCGACGGTGCGCGCGGCCGGATCGGCTCGCCGAGCTCGTCGCGCGAGCCGAGTGCAGCCGCGACGTCGGAGAAATCGTCCTCGCCGCTCGGCGGCGCGGCGCCGTCGGGCTCGTGCGAGACCTCGATCACCGGATCCGATTCGCGCTTGACCTCGGCGGGCTTCGCCCGCGACTCGGGTCGGCGTACGACGTGGACGGCCGTGCGACGCGGCGCCGGACCCGCCGGCGCTTCGGCTTCTGGAGCCGTCGCACTCGCGCCGATCTCGATGTCGGCGTAGTCGTCTTCTTCGACGTTCAGATCGTGCGCCGACGACGACGGCGAGAACGACAGCGGCGGCGGCGCGGTCGGCGCCTTCGAGCGCGCGTGGGCCGCGAGCAACGACGGATCGCCGACGTGCGTCGCCTCGTCGGAATCCTCGTCCGGCCGCGCGACCGTCGGGATCTTGAGCGGAACCGCGACCGGCGTGGCGCGGCGAATGATCGCCGGCCCGGTGCGTTTCGTCGGAGGCGCGACCGGCGGCGACGTGCGTGGCGGCGGCGGTGCCGCGATCGGATCGTCGGGCAGCGAGAAGTCGTCGGGCGCTTGCGAGCCCGGCCGCGACGCCGACGTATAGACGCCGTCGTCGTCGACATCCATCGGCATCGGCGCGGGCAGCGGCGTATCGGTCTCGCGCGAGCCGAGCATGTTGCCGAGCGCGCTCGGTGCGCCGCCGAGCTCGGAGAAGTCGGTCTCGGCCGGGTCCGCGTTGAACGCGAACGTCGGCGTCGGCGCGCGCTCGCGATCGACGCGCGGCGCCGCGACATGATCGATCGACGTGTTCTCGCTCGAGCGATCGAGCGTCAGCTGCGCATCGAGCTCGGGATCGTCGAGGTGCAGCGGCGCGCGCTCGGCGGGGATCGGCGTCGGCCGCGACGCGGGCGCGATCTCGACCGCGGGTGCCGGCCACGCCATCGGCTGGGCGGCGGCGTCCTGCTGGCTCGCGTCGCCGGAGTCGGGGCTATGCAGCGCGTCGAACGTCGCGTCCCACGCGTCGAGCTCGTTCGAAAGATCGGCGTTGTCGAGGAACGGCTTGGCGCCTTTCGGCGGCGGCTTGTCGGGCGGGCTCATCGCATTCCTGGGAGCGCGATGCCGAGCTTCGCGCGCAGCTTCAAGTGTTCTTCCGAGACCGACCACGCGACGAGATCGAGCGCGCTCGGGCTATCGATCAGCGTGCGGCCGCCTTTGCCGACGTCGAGCACGGACAGCGCGATCGCGAGATCGCCGGACCACAACAAGCCCGCGCGTTGACCCGCGGCGAGCGCGGCGGTGCGGATCTCGTCGACCGAGAACAGCTCGTTCGGCTTCGTCGCGATCTGTTGCACGGTCGCGCGCGCCTTGCGCGACATCTGCTTGCGCAAGACTTTGCTGCGCTCGGCGATCGCCGTTTCCTGATCGGCCGCGAGCTCGACGAGCGCGGGCGGGACTTTCGCTTCGGCGGCCTGCAGCGCCGCGACGAGCGTCCACGCGAGCTCGCGATCGTGCAGCTCCGCCAGCGGCGCGACGCCTTCGGCGATATGCGCGACCGCGCGACCGAGCGAGAACCGCTGCGTCGGCGACTTCGCGCCGGCGACGTCGGCGCCGAGGCACAAGATCGGAGTCTCACCGGCGAGCCCGCGCGCGAAGCCGGTGCGGCCGGCGCTGATGTAGATCTCGACGTCGTCGATCGCGAACGCGCCGAGCACGGTGGCGAGCGCCTCGTATTGCGCGCCGAGCTTCTTCTGCGCGATCCGGTCACCGCGCGTGAACCCGAGCTTGACCGGATCGACGCCGGTCGCGACCTGCACGCCCGGCGCGATCGCACGCCACAACTCGGCGAGCGGGCCGCCGAACGATCCGCGCAACACGGCGCGCGCGGCATCGTCGAGCTTGCCTTTGCCGGGCGCGCCGAGCGCTTGCCTGCCCTGCACCAGCACCTGGCGTTGATCCGCGGTCGGCGTGCCGAGCGCTTCGACCGCGACGAGCGCGATCCAGCGCGCATCGACGTCGGCTTGCCACGCGTTGATCTGCGCGAGCCGCTCGTACAGCGCCGCTTGTTTCGGCGCCTGCACGACCGCGAGCCGCAGGCTCTGCGCGGTCATGCCGAGCATCGCGCCGCGCGGCGCGGGGTCGAGCAAGTCGGCGAGCTCGCGCGTGACATCCAGATTGAGCGTATCGAACGCGCGTGCTCGTTCGAACGCCATCCGCGCGCCGGCTCGATCGCCGATGCGGTCGCGCAGCAGATGACCGATGCGCAGCTCTTCGCGCGCCTTGTCTTGCGTCGTCGGCCGCATGCGCACGAGCTGGCGAAGCTCGCGCAGCGCGCGCTCCCAATCACTCGCGCGCATGCACAGGCCGAGCAAGCGCTCGCGCAGGTGCGCGTCGTCGGGATTCGCATGCACGACGCGCTCGAGCTGTTCGATCGCGCCCGCAAGATCGCCGGTGTTCTCGGCGAGCACTTGCGACAGCTGGAGCTCGATCTCGGCCTTCTTTTGCGGCCGCGTCTCGTGCTGCAGGTAGCGCCGCCACAGCGAAACGGCGAGCTCCGCGTCGCCCGCGGTGAGCGCGAGATCGGCGCGGAAGCGCAGCGCCTCGAGGTGATTCGGCGCGCGCTCGAGCAAGACGTCGAGATCCTGCATCGCCGCTTGGCCGTCGCCGAGCCCGTGCAGCACGGTCGCGCGCTCGAGCAAGAGCGGCGCGATCGCATCTTCGACCTGCTCGCCGCCACCTTCGTCGTCGAGCCAGGTCAGCCGCTCGGTGAGCGCGCCGATCAACGAGCGCACGTCGGCGCGCTCGCGCAGCAGCTCGAGTAGCCGCTCGAGCTCGGGCGCGCCCGGCTCGATCGTCAGGATCCGCTTGTACGCCGACACCGCGTAGTCGACGTTGCGCGCGATGCCCGGCGGGCCGTCGAACGTCGTCACCGCCGAGCGCAGCAGGTCGAGCTTCGCCTTGTTGTCGCCGAGCACTTTCGCGAGCGCGTAGGCAGCTTGCGCGGCGATCGCTTTGTCGCCGGCGCGATTCGCCATCCGGCGCAACGCCGACAACGCGCGGAGATCGTCGGGCCGCTGCTTGAGCACGGCGGCGACCACCGTGCCGGCTTCGCGCAGGCGTCCCGCGAGCTCGAGTGCCTCGGCGCGATCGAGCTCCCACGCCGCGCGCGAGTTCGGATCGTCGGCGAGCGCGGCGCGCATCTCGAGCACTTCGGCGCGGCCGAGCAACGGATCGACGGCGGCGAACGCGTCGCCGGCTTCGACCTGCGGCAACGGCGCGGTCTCGGCGAGCACGAGCAACGCGCTCGTATCGTCGGGCGCGGCGTTGCGCGCGTTCGCGATCCGTACGTTCGCGCTCTCGAGCTCGCCTTCAGCGGCGGCCATCGCGGCGGCGCGCAACAGCAATGCTGCCGCGGCTTCGGGCATCTGGATCGACGCGGCGAGGCCTTCGTATGCCTCGGCGAGCGCGACCGGATCGCTTCGCCGCGCGGCGACGAGCGCGGCACCGAGCAGTGCGCCGCGCCGACCGTCGAGCTCGATCGCGGCGCGGAACGATTGCGCCGCACGATCGAAATCTTCGAGCACGAGCGCGTACATCCAGCCGCTATCCTCGGCGAGCGCGGCCCCGAGGCGCCGATCGGTCGTCTTCGCGGCGAGCGCGGCGGTCGCTTCGACCCGCATCACGGTATCGCCGCGCGCGGCCGCGAGATCGCCGAGCGCGAACGCCGACGCGACGCTCGCCAGGCTCGGCCGCGCCTCGTTGTCGCCGGCAGGCGCGATCAACGCGCGATACTGATCGGCCGCGTCGTCGATCTGGTTTGCGCGCTCGAGCGTCTTGCCGAGCAGCCACTGCGTATCCGGGTTCGGATCGCTCTGCGCGATCGTGCGGCGCGCATCGGCTTCGCCGCGATGATCGCCGGCGGCGGCGCGCGTCCGCGCGAGGCCTTCGAGCGCCATGCGATCGTCGGGATGGCGAATCGCCCATTCGGAGTAAACGTCGGCGGCGCCGGCGGCATCGCCGAGGCGCACTTCGAGCACCCACGCGGCTTCGCGCAGCGCGCGGCGCGCGGCCGGTCCGTCGGCGCGCGACTTCGCCTCGGCGCGGCGCTCGGCGACGAGCTCGACCCAGCGCTCTTGCGCGCGCAGCAGATCGATCAGCGATTCGCGCGCGAACGTATCCTCGGGCCAGATCGCGAGGACTTTGCGATACAGCTCGGTCGCTTCTTCGACGGCGCCCGCGCGTTCGCGCAACCGCGCCGCCGCAAACAGCGCGGTGCCCTTGCGCGTCGCACCGGAGAGCTCCGGTTCCCGCTCGGCGATCTGCACGAGCAACGCGGCGCGCTCGTCGTCTTTGCCGAGCTGCGCGAGCGTCGCCTCCAACCGCCACGCCAGCGTGGTGTCGTCGGCCACGAGCGCCGCGAGCTCGCGCTCGAAGCCGAGCACCGCGTCGAGATCGCCGTGGCTGCGCGCGATCCGGATCGCACGCTCGATCGGCGCGCGCTTCGCCGTGCCTTGAGCGAGCTGCGCGGCTTCGCGCAACCGCGCGAGCGCGTCTTCGACATGGCCGAACGAATCGTCGAGCTCGATCAGCGCCTCGATCGCGCCCGCGTGATGCGGCACGGCTTCGAGCGCTTTGCTCAAGGCCGCGCGCGCGTCGACATACGCGTCGGCATTGCCGACCTCGTACGCGAGCAAATCGGCGCCTTGGATGTAGAGCGCCGCGGCGGCGTTAGGATCCGGCTCGGGCGCGTGACCGGGGCCCAGCCAGGTACCGAGCAGCGCCGCGTGCGCCGCGCCCAGGTACGTCTTCGCGAGATCGGCGGCGTCCTTGCGACCGAGCGCGTCGCGCTCCGCCGCCGACGACAACACGATGAATCCAGGCGCGGTCGCTTCGAGCGACGCGAGCAGCGCGCGCGCTTGATCGCGCTGGCCGCCGCGCAACAGCGCATCGGCGCGCCGGATCGACAGCACCATCGCGCGCGCCGGATCGCCTTCGACCGCTTGCCAGCTCTGCACCAGCTCGGCGAGATCGTCGTAGCGGCCGAGCTCTTCGGCGAGCTCGGTGAGATCGCTGAGCACGATCGATTCGCCGGGCGCGAGCGCGCTCGCCTGTTGCAACAGCTCCCACGCGCGATCGGGCGCATCGCCGCGCACGAGCTGAGCTTGCCGCCGCCGCAACGCGACGAGCTCGAGCCGCAACGCGGCGGCGCGATCGGGCCGATCGCCGGGCTGGCTCGCCGTCGACGACGCGACCGAATCCGCCGCCGGACCTGCCGGGCCGAACGCCGCGAGCAGCACGGTCGCGAGCGCATCGATCGCAGCGACGATGTCTGCAGGCGCGCCGACGTCGGCGTGCTCGAGCACGCGCAACCGCTCGCGCGCGACGCGCTCGGCTTCGCCGCCGGTCGCCACCGCAGCCGCATGATCGAATGCTTCTTGGGCGCGACCGACGTCGCGGGCCGCGCCGGCTGCGCGGCCGACCTCAAGCCAGTAGGCGACTTTGCGCGCCGGCTGCTCGACCGCTTCGGCGAGCAGCTCCCAGACTTCGAGCAACGCGGCGGCGTCGTTTTGCTTCGCGACGACGCGTTCGAGCTCGAGCAGCGCACCTTGATGCTGCGGCGCGATCCGCACGGCTTCGTCGAGCGATGCGCGCGCGTCGGCGAGCTGGTTCATGCGATGCGCGCTGATCCGTGCCTTCTCGAGCAAGAGATCGGCGCGCTCGGCGTCGTCGCGCGCATACGCGACCTCGGCGTCGACGAGCTTGACGAGGTTCGGCCACAGCGCGCGGCGATAAAACACGCGGCGGATCGCCCACAGGTTCGGCCGCAGCGACGGATCCAAGTTGAGTGCGCGGCCGAACGCTTTCACCGCGCGCGCTTCGTCGGCGAGCCGGCGCTCGTAGAGCTCGCCGAGCTCGTACGCGAGCGTCGCGGCACCGGCCGGATCGGACAGCACGAGCGCATCGAGCTCGCGCGTCATCGCATCGGCGCGCGGCTCGCCGCCGACATCGCCCAACGCTTCGATCGCCTTGTCGACAACGGTCGGGTGCTCGATCTGCGCGTCGAGCGGTTGCTCGACGACGATGTTCGGCGTCGCCGTGCTGACCTCGACGCCACCGTCGAGCGACGCGAGATCGGGCACGCCGGAGAGCACGTCGTCATCGCCGCCGACCGGCGTGATCAGCGGCGAGCCCGGAATCGGCGGCGGCTGCGAGATCCGGCGCGGCCGGCCCGGATCGCCGTCGCTCGGGAACGGCGGCGGTTGCGAGCCGCGGCGCGGGCGCTCGATCGCGTCGTGATCTGCCGTCGGAGCGTCGTGCGGATGCAGCGGCGGCACCGAGACGACGGGGATCGCGACCGCGGTTTGCGGCATCGGCGGCGTCAGCTTCGGAATCTGCACCGACGGCGATCGGTGCGCGCCGGACGAGCCCGGCTGGCTCGGACGCGGCGGCGGAATCGCGATCACGCCGCGCGGCGGTGGCGGTGGCGGGCGCATCGGCGGCACGCGTGCGGGCGGCGGAATCGCGCCGAGCGCGCGCGACGTCGTCGTGACCGACGTCGGCACCGAGATTTCTTCGAGCATCTCGACGTCGATCGAGACGCCGCTGTCTTCGCCGTCGTTGTCCTCGACACGCTCGTCGCCATCGGCCATCACGGCGTCGATCCGCGCGGCCAGCGCGTTCACGCGCTCGCTCTTGTCTTCGACCGGGACGGCTCCGCTTTCGGCGGCTCCGCCCGCCTCATCTTCGGGTGGCGTACCCAACGCGATCCAAGATCATCATTTGCGCCACGATGTGTCAACGGAACGGCCGGCCAAATCCGAGCCAAAGCCTCGGAATGACCGAGCATCGTGATAGACATACGCCGTGACCATCGCGCCCTTTCGGCTTGGAGCTGATGCCCTGACCCTCGAAGCGCTCGCCGAGGTCGCGCGAGCTGGCCGGCGCGTCGAGATCGCCCCCGATGCGCATGCGGCGATGACCCGCGCGCGCGCCGTGGTCGATGCGGTCGTTGCAGGCGGCGACGATGCGCCCGCGGTGTACGGCGTCAACACCGGCTTCGGCGCGCTCGCCGAAGTGCGGATCTCGGCGGCGCAGGTCGCGCGACTGCAGCAAAACCTGGTGCGCTCGCACGCCGCGGGCGTCGGCTCGCCGCTGCCACGCGACGCCGTGCGCGGCATGATGCTCCTGCGCGCCGCCGTGCTCGCGACCGGTCGCAGCGGCGCGCGCCCTGTGTGCTGCGAGCGCTTGTGCGAGCTGCTCGCGGCCGGCGTGCATCCGATCATCCCGACGCGCGGCTCGGTCGGCGCGTCCGGCGATCTCGCGCCGCTCGCGCACCTCGCACTCGGCATGATCGGCGAAGGTGATGCCGAATATCGCGGCGAGGTGATGCCGGCCGCGAAGGCGCTCGCCGCCGCGGGCATCGCGCCGCTCGTGCTCGAAGCCAAAGAAGGCCTGACGCTGCTCAACGGCACGCAGCACATGACCGCGGTCGGCGGCCTCGCGATCTTCGATGCCGATCACACCGCGCTCGTCGCCGACATCGCCGGCGCGCTGTCGCTCGAGGCACTCAAGGGCACCGTGCGCGCGTTCGACGAGCGGGTGCTCGCGGCGCGGCCGCATCCCGGCCAGATCGCCGTCGGCGCCGTGCTGCGCCAGCTGCTCGCGGACTCGCCGATCGCGGAATCGCACAAAGACTGCGGCAAAGTTCAGGATCCGTATTCGCTGCGTTGCATGCCGCAGGTTCACGGCGCGAGCCGCGACGTGCTCGCGTTCGCGCGCACGGTGCTCGAGCGCGAAGCCGCGAGCTCGACCGACAACCCGCTCGTGTTCGTCGATAGCGGCGAGATGATCAGCGGCGGCAATTTTCACGGCCAGCCGGTCGCGCTCGCGCTCGACGCCGCCGCGATGGCGGTCGCCGAGCTCGCGAACATCAGCGAGCGCCGCGTCGAGCAGCTCGTCAACCCGCATCTGTCGAGCGGCTTGCCGCCGTTCTTGGCGCCCGACTCGGGCCTCAACAGCGGCTTCATGATCGCGCAGGTCGCCGCCGCGGCGCTGGTCAGCGAGAACAAGATCCTCGCGCATCCGGCGAGCGTCGATTCGATCCCGTCGTCGGCGGGCCGCGAAGATCACGTGTCGATGGGCGCGACCGCGGCGCTCAAGCTCGCGCAGATTCACGATCACGTGCGCCACGTGCTCGCGATCGAGCTGCTGTGCGCGGCACAAGGGCTGGATCTGCGCCGGCCGTTGCGCTCGACGAAGCCGCTCGAAGCCGTCCACGCGGTGATCCGTGCGCGCGTGCCGATGATGGATGTCGATCGCCCGCTCGCGCCGGACATCGCCGCGGTGCGCGCGATGATCGACGACGGCTCGCTCGTCGCCGCCGCGGGGACGTAGTCCATTAGCTCAACTTCGATCGCGCAGCTACTCGAAATGATTCAGTGCGCGAGGGACGCACTAAAGCGAGCGCGCCAAACCCGACGACGAACGCACAACGAGCTCGTGTCGAAGACGACGCTCGCTTTAGTCCGTCCCTCGCAGCACCAATAATGTCGCCGGCTTGCGGCCGGCAAGTTGAGCTAATGGACTACGTCCCCAGGATGTCGAAACCGCGACTGGGGAAGATCTTGGTCATGAACATCTCGTGGACGGTGGCGTCGCCATCGGCGCAACCGTCGCGCAGCACGCTGACGCGGTAGCCGCGATCGGCGGCGTCGTAGCAGGTCGCCGCGACCATCGCGCTCGTCGCGACGCCGGCGACGACGACGTGATCGACGGCGCGGACGCGCAGCACCATGTCGAGATCGGTGCCGGCGAACGCGCTCGCGCGCCGCTTCAACACGATGACGTCGCGCTCGTCGACGGGGAGATCGATCTCGCCGGCGGCCGAGCCCTCGTGAAAGCTGTCGCCGGCTGCGAAGAACGACTCGAACAGCGCGTTGTCGGGTGGCAAGTCGGCGCGGTTGACGCGAAAAGCGATCCGCGTGAACACGACGAGGTTGCCCGCGGCGCGTGCGCGCGGCAATTCCGCGCGCAACGGCGCCACCACCGCGCGCGTGAACGGAAACGCGGCCGTGATGCCGCGCTGGATGTCGCCGATGATGAGTGCGGTCGTCATGCTTATGCCTTCTTCTTCGGCGCCCTGCCCGCGCGGCCGAGGGCGTCGCGCAACAAGTACTCGATCTGCGCGTTGACCGAGCGCAAGTCGTCGCCGGCCCAGCGCTCGAGCGCTTCGAGCACGGCCGGATCGACCCTCAACAAGAATGGCTTGCGCTCGGCCATGCCGATTCGCCCATCAGTACAACGTGCCGGTGTTGAGCACGGGTTGTGTCGCGCGCTCGCCGCACAGCACGACGAGCAGGTTCGAGACCATCGCGGCTTTGCGCTCGTGATCGAGCTCGACGATGCCGCGCTTCGCGAGCTGTTCGAGCGCCATCTCGACCATCGACACCGCGCCTTCGACGATCCGCGTGCGCGCGGCGATGATCGCGCCGGCTTGCTGGCGCTGCAGCATCGCTTGCGCGATCTCCGGCGAGTACGCGAGGTGCGCGATGCGCGCGTCGACGACTTCGACGCCGGCCTGCGAGATCTTGTCGGTGACTTCTTTACGCAAGAGCATCGAGACTTCGTCGGAGTGGCCGCGCAAGCTCACGATGTTCTCGTCGTGACCGTCGTACGGGTGATGCATCGCGAGGTTGCGCAACGCCGTCTCGGCCTGGATCTGCACGAAGCTCGAGAACGCTTCGACGTCGAACATCGCCTGCGCGGTATCGACGACGCGCCACACGACCACGGCGCCGATCTCGATCGGGTTGCCATCGATGTCGTTGACCTTGATCTTCGCGGTCTCGAAGTTGCGCGCGCGCAGCGAGATCGCGCGCTTCGTGGTGAACGGGTTCGCGAAGCGCAGGCCGGTGTCCTTGACCGTGCCGACGTAGCGGCCGACGAACGTCAGCACGCGCGCCTCGTTCGGACCGATCACGAAGCACCCCTTGAACAACAGGATCGAGCCGATGATCAGCCCGATCCCGCCGAGCACGAACGGCGCAGGGTTGTCCTGATGCACCGAGGTCAGCCCGAACAAGCTGGCCGCGCCGAGCAGCGCAGCCAACCCGACGATGATCGCCAACCAGCCAGAGCTCGAGATCGCGACGCGTTCTTTCATTGCCATGTGCACCCTCCGAATGGGTTGATGGCAATGTGATATCACTTTGCTATGGTGTCAAGACGCGATCGACGAGCGTCGTACCGTAGCGATAACAAACGTCGATCGGCGAATCGGTCTTCCAGATCACCAGCTCGGCGGCCGCTCCCGGCACGAGCGTCCCGACGCGCTGCGCCTCGAGTCCGAGCGCACGCGCGGCGTTTCGGGTCACGCCGAGCCACGCTTCTTCGATCGTCATTTGAAAGTGCGTCGTCGCGAGCCACATCTGCACCTGCAGCGACTCGCAGTACGATGACCCGGGGTTGAGATCGCTCGCGATCGCCATCGCGACGCCGGCGTCGCGGAGCTTGGCGACCGGCGGCGGCGGCAATCGCAGCTGCACGCACGCGCCCGGCAGCATCACGGCGACGGTGCCGGCCTTCGCGAGCGCGGCGATGCCGGCGTCGGAGACGAACTCGAGGTGATCGGCCGAGCGCGCGCCGAACTCGGCGAGCAGCTCGGCGGCGCCGATATCCGAGAGCTGGCCGATGTGACCGCGCACGGCGAGCCCGTTCCGCCGCGCCGCTTCGAAGATCCGCCGCGTCTCGGGGAGCGTGAACGCGTTGTGCTCGCACCACACGTCGACCGTCGTCGGTGGACACGTGTCGGCGGCGGCGCGTGGGATCCAGTCGTCGCAGATCTCGCGCACGAACCCGTCGCGATCGCCCGCGCGATCGGGCGGGATCAGGTGCGCGAGCAGCGTCGAGACGACGCGCGGATGTCGGCCCGAAAGCCCGCCGATGTTGCGCAGCAGCCGGAGCTCGCCGTCGGCCGTGAGGTCGTAGCCGGACTTGACCTCGATCGTCGTCGTGCCGGCTTGGAGCGCGGCGTCGAGGCGAGCGCGCAGGAGCCCGCGGAGCTCGTCGTTGCTCGCGGCGCGCGTGGGCCCGAGCGACGCCATGATGCCGCCGCCGGCTTGTTGGATCTCGACGTACGACTTGCCGGCGGCGCGCAGCGCGAACTCGTTCGCGCGATCGCCGGCGAAGATCGCGTGGGTGTGGCAGTCGACGAGGCCGGGCGTGACGAGCTGGCCGTGCGCGTCGATCTCGTCGCCGCGATCGCTCGGCCGAGCGTCGTCATCACCGACCCATTCGACGACCCACGTGGCGTCGACCTCCGCGAGGACGATGGCGCCGCGCTCGATGATCCCCAATCCGGGCTTGCTCGGATCGCACGTCATCACGCGGGCGTTGCGAATCAGCACCGCGCGAGCATGTCACGAATGTTCGAGCACGGCGTGCGCCCAGCGATAGTGCTGCGCGTTGCCAGCGGCGTCGTGAATCTCGATCTCGCTCCACGTCGACGACGCTGCGCGCCCGGCGTTCGCCGAGCTTGGCTTGCCGACGCGCCATTGCTCGCCCGGTGCGAGCGCGATCGAATCGCCTTGCTTGCCATCGATCGATTGCACGCCGACCGCGCGGGCGTTCGTTGCATCGCGCGTGGTGATCACGAGCTCGTCGGCACCGTCGCCGTCGAGATCGGCGGCGGTCGCATCGACGATCGCGCCACCACCGACCCCGCAGCACGTCCACACGACCTTGCCGCTCGGCGATACGACGGCGATCAAGAGACCGGCCGCGCCGGTGTCGAGCTCGAGCAGCCAGCGCGTGCCGGCGTGCGAGCGCACGGCCGTGCACGTCGCAGAATCGAGCGTCGCGTTGCCGCGCATGTCGGCCGGGAACGCCGCGTCGGCGACGGTCGCGAGCGCGCGACCACTCGGGCACGCCGCGTGTGCGGCAGTTGCGAGCGTTAGGATGACGACAACGACGATCGAGCGCACGCCGATCCAACGCGGCGCGCGCGGCGGCTATTTCGCGCGCAGCGGGATGGTCACGCCGCGCTCGTCGGCGGCACGGATCGCTTCGTCGTAGCCCGCATCGGCATGTCGGATGATGCCCATGCCCGGATCGGAGGTCAGCACGCGCTCGAGGCAGCGCGCGGCGCGCTCCGTGCCGTCGGCGACGACGACCATGCCGGCGTGCAGCGAGTAGCCGATGCCCACACCGCCGCCGTGATGGAACGACACCCACGTCGCGCCCGACGCGGTGTTGACGAGCGCGTTCAAGATCGCCCAATCGGCGACCGCGTCGGTGCCGTCCTTCATCGCTTCGGTCTCGCGATACGGCGACGCGACGGAGCCGCAATCGAGGTGATCGCGGCCGATCACGATCGGCGCTTTGACCTTGCCCGTGCGGACCAACTCGTTGAAGCGCAGGCCGACGCGGTGACGCTGGCCGTAGCCGAGCCAGCAGATGCGCGCGGGCAAGCCCTGAAACGCGATCCGCTCGCGCGCGAGCTTCATCCAGCGATGCAGCATCGGATCATCTTTGATCTCGTCGAGCACGGCTTCGTCGGTGACGCGAATGTCGTCGGGATCGCCCGACAGCGCGGCCCAGCGGAACGGGCCTTTGCCCTCGCAGAACAGCGGCCGGATGTACGCCGGCACGAAGCCTTCGTACGCGTACGCGACTTCCTTCGGGCACCCGCCGAGCTCGGCTTGCGCGCGCAGGTTGTTGCCGTAATCGAACACGTGCGCGCCGGCCTTTTGCATCGCGACCATCGCCATCACTTGCACGGCCATCGATTCGCGCGCGCGCTTGACGTACGTGTCGGGATCGTTGGTGCGCAGCTCGGCGGCTTGCGCGAGCGTGAAACCCTGCGGGATGTAGCCGACGAGCGGATCGTGCGCGCTCGTTTGATCGGTGACGAGATCCGGCGTGACGCCGCGCTTGACCAGCTCCGAGTAGACGTCGGCGGCGTTGCCGACGAGCGCGATCGAGCGCGGCTGCTTGGCCTTGACGCACTCGTCGACGCGGCGCAATGCCGAATCGAGATCCGGCGCGAGCTCGTCGAGGTAGCGCGTCTCGAGCCGGCGCTGCACGCGCGCGGGATCGATCTCGATGCCGAGAAACACGCCGCCCGCCATCGTCGCGGCGAGCGGCTGCGCGCCGCCCATGCCGCCGAGCCCGCCCGACAGCACGAAGCGGCCGTGCAGATCGCTGCCGAAGTGCGTCTTGCCCGCCGCGGCGAACGTCTCGAACGTGCCTTGCACGATGCCCTGCGAGCCGATGTAGATCCACGAGCCCGCGGTCATCTGGCCGTACATCATCAGGCCCTTGCGCTCGAGCTCGCGGAAGTGCTCCCAGTTCGCCCACTTGCCGACGAGGTTCGAGTTCGCGATCAGCACGCGCGGCGCTTCGTCGTGCGTGCGAAACACGCCGACGGGTCTGCCCGATTGCACGAGCAGCGTCTGATCGTGCTCGAGCCTGCGCAGCTCTCGCACGATCGCGTGGTAGTCGGGCCAGCTGCGCGCGGCTTTGCCGGTGCCGCCGTAGACGACCAGATCTTGCGGACGCTCGGCGACGTCCGGATCCAGGTTGTTCATCAACATCCGCAGCGCGGCTTCTTGCGGCCAGCCTTTACACGACAGCTGCGTGCCGTGCGGCGCGCGAATTGTTTCGGCCATGCGTCGTCGTACCGCAAAGTCGCTCGCCGGACGAGGCCGCTGCCGATTTGTCGCGATCGCACGACGTTGCCGACGCCGCGATGCGCAGTTAGCTCGCGGCGCGGCCGATGCAATTCGGCTCGGCATGCTGCACCGTCAAGCGATTCTGCCGCGCATGCGGCTCCTCTGGATCTCGCTCGCCGCGGCGACCGCGATCACGATCGCGGCCGTCGGCGGGCTCGTGATCGGCCCGCGCCTCGCGCATCACCATCGGCTCGCCAGCGCGACCGCGATCGCGCACCGCGACATCGGCCGGCTCGATCTCGCGACCTACTGGCGCGCGCAACACCACGGCTTCACGCACGTGCATTCGACGCGCGTGCTCGATCCGTGGGGCACGCCGTATCGAATGACGCCGAGCGGCCGAGGCTACGCGATCATCTCGGCCGGCCCGGATCATCTGTTCGGCACCGCGGACGACGTGCGATGACCGCGCTGCAAGCGCTCGTCGTGATGGTCGTGTGGTTCGGGTTGCTCGTCGGCTACGCGATGTTGATCTCGTTCCCCGAAACCGACGAAGGGCCCGTCGCTCGAAACGACCGGCCCTTCGATCACGACGCGAAGCGAGTTACGCCGACGCGGCGACCTTCTCGGCCTTGTCGGCTTCGTCGTCGCCACCCGGCGTGGGGGTCGGCGGCGTGAACGTGTTGCGCACGTTCTCGGCCGTGACTTCGGTGCCGATGCGCATGCCGTAGAACGACCGCCACGCGAAGAACATCGAGATCAAGATCGCGACGCCGGCGACGATGAACTTGACCTGATCCATGCCCTTGGCGTGGAGCTCGACCGCGAGGCCGACCGCGAGCACGCCGAACAGCGTGGTGAACTTGATCACCGGGTTGAGCGCGACCGACGACGTGTCCTTGAACGGGTCGCCGACGGTGTCACCGACGATGCTCGCCGCGTGGAGCTCGGTGCCCTTCGCGTGGAGCTCGGTCTCGACGATCTTCTTCGCGTTGTCCCAAGCGCCACCGGCGTTCGCCATGAAGATCGCCTGATAGAGCCCGAACAGCGCCATCGAGATCAGGTAGCCGATGAAGTAGTACGGGTCGACGCACGCGAACCCGAGCGTGCTGAAGAACACGACCAGGAAGATGTTGTACATGCCCTTCTGCGCGTAGACCGTGCAGATCTGGACGACCTTGTTCGAGTCCTCGACCGACGCTTTCGCGGTCGCCGAGTTGTCGAGCTTGATGTTCTGCTTGATGAACTCGACCGCGCGGTACGCGCCCGTCGAGACCGCCTGCGTCGAGGCGCCGGTGAACCAGTAGATGATCGCGCCGCCCGTCACGAGGCCGAGCAAGAACGGCGGGTGGATCATCGACAGCTGGTTGACGAACTCGGGCTGCAGACCGTGGGTGATGAGCACGATCAGCGCGAAGATCATCGTCGTCGCGCCGACGACGGCGGTGCCGATGAGCACCGGCTTCGCGGTCGCCTTGAACGTGTTGCCCGCGCCGTCGTTCTCCTCGAGGTAGCCCTTCGCCTTCGAGAAGTCCGGCTTGAACTTGAACTCCTTCTCGATCTCTTCTTCGATGTTCGGCAGCGCTTCGATCAGCGACAGCTCGTAGACCGACTGCGCGTTGTCGGTGACCGGGCCATACGAATCGACCGCGATCGTGACCGGGCCCATGCCGAGGAAGCCGAACGCGACGAGGCCGAACGCGAACACGGTCGCGGCGGCGTTACACGCGAACGGCGTCATGTGGAGACCGACCGCGTCGTTGGTCTGATAGAGCAGCGCCGCGAGCGCGCCGAGGTTGGTGCCGTCGGGCGCGGTCATCGTGGTGATCGACGAGACCCCGTACGCCGCGCCCATCAGCGCGACGATCGTCAGGCCCATCCAGTAGGCCGAGAAGTTACCGGCGGTGAGGCCGGCCAAGATGTTGAGCGACGGACCGCCTTCTTTCGACGCGGTCACGACCTCGCGGACGTGGCCCGAGTGAACGCTCGTGAACACTTTGACGAGCTCGGGGATGATCGCGCCGGCGAGCGTGCCGCACGAGATGATCGTCGACAGCTTCCACCACAGACCGTTGTTGAGCGCCGCGCTGCCCTGACCGATGAGCGCGTACGACAGACCGTAGGTCAGGCCGACCGAGACCAACGAGGTCAGCCAGACGAGCTGGGTGAGCGGGGCTTCGTAGTCCATCTTGTCGGCGTTCTTGAACCGCGCCGAGGTGATGAGCTCGTTGACGAGGTAGCTGCCGACCGACGCGATGATCATGACGATGCGCATCGCGAAGATCCAGACGAGCAGAATCGTCTGCAGCCACGCGCCTTCGTCGAGGATGTGGCCGCTCGCGTCGAGCGCCTTGCCCGACAGCGTCGGCAGCGCGACGAGGATGAACGTGATGAGCGCGACGCCGGTGACGCCGTAGGTCTCGAAGCCGTCGGCGGTCGGGCCGACCGAGTCGCCGGCGTTGTCGCCGGTGCAGTCTGCGATCACGCCCGGGTTACGCGCGTCGTCTTCCTTGATGTTGAAGACGATCTTCATCAAGTCCGAGCCGATGTCGGCGATCTTCGTGAAGATACCGCCGGCGATGCGCAGCGCCGCGGCGCCGAGCGACTCGCCGACCGCGAAGCCGATGAAGCACGGGCCCGCGTAGTCGCCGGGCAGGAAGATCATGATCGCGAGCATCAAGATCAGCTCGGTCGAGATCAGCACGGTGCCGATGCTCATGCCGGCCTCGATCGGAATCGAGTACGTGGCGTACGGCTTGCCGCGCAGCGACGCGAACGCCGTGCGCGAGTTCGCGAACGTGTTGACGCGAATGCCGAAGAACGCGACGAGCGAGGAGCCCAAGATGCCGACGACCGAGAACGCCGCGATCGCGATGACCTTGAGCGGCTCGGTGTGCTCGAGTGCCGCGAAGTACACGACGATCACGACCGCGATGAGGACCCAGAGCTGGAAGATGAACTTCGCCTGCGTCTTCAGGTACGTCTTGCACGTGCCGTAGATCAGCTCGCTGATCTCGAGCATCGCCTTGTGAACCGGCAGGTTTTTGAGCTTCTGATACTTGAGGAGCCCGAACAGAAAGCCGAGGCCACACACCGCGATGCCGATGGCGAGCAGCGTGGTGCCCGACATGCCGAGGAATTTGACCTGGTCGAAGTGAGGAAGCGCGAGGTGCGCCTCGCTGCTCGGCCGAATCGCTTGGCCGGTAGTCGCAGCCTGCTCGGTCATCTGGAATAGCGACGTCATGGAGCCTCCGTAAGAGCGGGCGTTATAAGGACACGTCCCTCAGAGTGCAAGCCGAAGTGCTGATTTCATTGGTGCTTCCGTCCGTGATCGTGGTATGGGACGCTGCCCGAGAGGTTCTCGTGCCGAAGCACCGCCCCGAGATCCTCGCGCCAGCCGGCGATCGCGATTCGCTCGCGGCCGCGCTCTGGGCCGGCGCCGACGCGGTCTATCTCGGCCTCGACGACGGCTTCAACGCCCGCGCCCGCGCCGCGAACTTTCCGTCCGATGGTCTCGCCGAGACCGCCGCGCAAGTGCATCGCGCCGGCGCGAAGCTCTACGTCACGCTCAACACGCTCGTGTTCGAGCCGGAGCTCGTGATCGTCGAAGAGCTCGTGCGCCGCGTCGCAGCCGCCGGTGTCGACGCCGTGATCGTGCAGGATCCGGCGGTCGTGATGCTCGCGCACAAGCACGGGCTCGAAGTCCACGCCTCGACGCAGATGACGGCGTCGAGCCCGCTCGCGATCGAGCTACTCAAACAGCTCGGCATCGCGCGTGTCGTGGTGCCGCGCGAGCTGTCGGTCGACGAGATCCGCGCGTACAAAGCCGGCACCGATGTCGAGCTCGAGGTCTTCGTGCACGGCGCGCTGTGCGTCGCGTGGAGCGGCCAGTGTCTGTCG
>DASXEF010000484.1:0-4868 GCA_036490255.1 Kofleriaceae bacterium | reverse complement strand
TGGCCGGGCAACGTGCGCGAGCTCGAAAACGCGATGGAGCGCGCCGTCGCGGTCACGCGTTTCGAGGAGGTCGCCGTCGACGATCTGCCCGAGCGCGTCCGCAACTACCGCGCGTCGCACGTATTGATCGCGAGCGACGACCCGACCGAGCTTCAGCCGATGGCCGCGGTCGAGCGGCGCTACATCGAGCGCGTGCTCGAATCGGTCGCCGGCAACAAGACCCTCGCCGCGAAGATCCTCGGCTTCGATCGCAAGACGCTCTACAACAAGCTCGATCGTTACGCGGCCGACGACAAGAGTTGAATTTTTCCACGCCGTGGAAACTTTCACCGCAGCATTCGCGCAACCGCGTGCGCCGCGCTGGCACTCGCGGTGCAATCGATACACGCGGTGCGCATCCTGTTGCCCGCAGATTTCTCGCGTAGCCCGCGCCAGACGATCGGCGCGGCGATCCGAATCGCGAGCGAGCGCGATGCCCAGCTCGTGCTGGTCCACGCCGCGGAATCCGGCGACGCGACGGCCGACGCCGAGCACGCACTCGCAGCCGCGGTGCAACACGCGATCGGATCGGGCATTCGTCGCGTCGCAGCCGAGCTCGTCGTCGGCAGGCCCGCCGACGAGATCGCGGCGATCGTCGCCGACGGCTTCGACCTCGTCGTGATCGAGCGCGGTAACGCCGGCGACGCGCTCGTGCGCATCGGCGCGTGCTCGGTGATCGCGATCCACGAGAGCGCCGATCGCCCTGGCCGCCACGTCGTGTGCGGGACACATGGCGCGGTGATGCTGGCCGCGGCGCTGCGGCCCGACCGCATCACGCTCGTCGGCGACTCGCTCGACGAGCTCGACCAGTGGGCTGCGCCGCTGTACGCGACGTCGAGTGCGGCGATCGCGATCCAGCTCGATGCCGCGCCCGGCGATGGCGCGCTGCGATCGCGGCTCGCGGCCGATCTGTCGATCGACACGATCGCGACCGGCGACGCCGTGCTTCGCGAGCCGTTGCCCGTCGGTTGCTCGATCGCGATCGCGCGGCCGTGATGCGCTGGCACTCGAGCTGCACTACTGCGCTACATGACACGACCTCGTCGAATTCTGCTCGTCGAAGATGACCGCGCACTCCGCGGTCTGCTCGCACGCCACCTGCGCCGTCACGGCTTCGAAGTGATCGATGTTCGCGATGGCATCGCCGCGCTCGGCCGGCTCGGCGACGAGCTGTACTCGCACCGCGGCGACGAGTTCGATCTGTTGATCTCGGATATCCGCATGCCGGGCCACAGCGGCCTGGAGCTCACGTCCGAGCTGCGGCGTAGCGCGTGGACGTTGCCGATCTTGCTGATCACCGCGTTCGGCAGCGACGAGACCCACGAGACCGCGGCGCAGCTCCACGCGTCGATCCTCGACAAGCCGATCGATCTCGATCAGCTCACCGCGACCGTCGAACGGCTGTTGAGCTGATGCCGCCGCTCGAAGTTCCCAGCTGGGCATGGCTGGTGCTCGCGCTGACGATCGCCGGGATGGCGGCGATCGACTTGGCCATGCATCGCGGCTCGCGCGCCGAATCACGCCGCAGCGCGCTTGCGTGGGCGGGCGTGTGGATCGGCGTCGCGATCGCGTTCGGCATCGCGGTGACCGCGTGGTTCGGCGCGCCCGCGGGCGAGCAGTACTTCGCCGCGTACCTCGTCGAGAAGAGTCTCTCGGTCGACAACCTGTTCGTGTTCATCGTCGTGTTCGAGGCGCTGTCGATTCCGCGCGGCCACCAGCGCCGCGTGCTGACGTGGGGCATCCTCGGCGCGTTCGTCATGCGCGGCGTGTTCATTGCGCTCGGCATGGCCGTGCTCGCTCGCTGGCACGCGGCGGTGTTCGTGCTCGGCGCGGCGCTCGTCGTCACGGCGGTGAAGCTGCTGCGCAAGCCCGCGCGCGGCTCCGTGCCTCGGCTGCTGCCGTGGCTCGAGCGTCACCTGCCGTGGACGCGGCGCTTGCACGGCGAGCGGTTCATCGCGCGGATCGCGGGACGCTGGGTCGCGACGCCGCTGCTCGTCGCGCTCGTCGCGATCGAGGTCGTCGACGTCGTGTTCGCCGCCGATTCGCTGCCGGCGGCGTTCGCGATCACCGACGAGCCGTTCCTGATCTACAGCTCGAACCTATTCGCGCTGCTCGGTTTACGCAGCCTGTATCTCGTCATCGGTGACGCACTCGCCGAGCTGCGTTACTTGCACGTCGGGCTCGCCGGCGTGCTCGCGTTCGCGGGCGCGAAGATGCTCGCGAGCAGCTGGATCGTCGTTCCGCCGCTCGTTTCGATCGGTGTGATCGCGCTCGTGATCGGCGCCGCGGTGCTCGCGAGCATCGTCAGCGCGCGCACACGCAAACCAGCGGCTCGGACACCGCTCGCCGTGATCGAGCCACGGCGAGCGGCCGAGTGATCAGTTCGATCCGAGCTGGTCTTCGATCGCCTTGACCTTCGTATCGACGTTCGACGACGTGATGTCGGTCTTGGCCTGCGATTCGAAGTCTTCTTCGGTCGGCACGTCGACCGCACTGCCTGCTGCCACCGCGCTACCGGCACTGCCGGGCGTCGCGGCGCTGCCGGGCGTGGTCGCGACCGCGCTGCCGGCCGGCGGCGTCTTCTCGACGGCCTTCTCGTCTTTCTTGCCGCCGCAGCCGGCGAGCGCCAGCGCCGCGGCGAACACGAATGCGGTCTTCAATGTGCACCTCCTCGAGCGTCGAACGCGGCTTTGAGCGCCGCCATGCGTTGGTCGTGTCGATCGTTCTCGCGCTGGGTCGCGACGTCGATGCGAACACCGAGCTTGGAGTTCGCGCTCACGCCGGCGAGATCTTTCGCGCGCTGCAGCTCGGCGACGCGCTGCGCGTGCAGCGTGAGCTCGGACTGCGTATCCGGATCGGCCAGGAACGCGGCCTGCCATTGCTGGCGAATTTCTGCGAGCCGCGACGCGCGGCGCTGCTGGCGATCGGTCTCGCGCTGCTGATACTGCGCGTCGAGCGCGGCCTGACGCGCCGCTTGATCCCTGGCGAGCTGGCCTTGGCTTTGCGCCCACGCCGCTTGCGCGGCTGCGAGGCGTTGCGCGGCGGCCGTCCTTGCGGCGGCGTCGGCGTCGAAGTCGGCGACCTCGAAGTTACCGACGACGAGATCGTGGCCGTGGTCGCGCTTGATCAAGATCGTCGCGCTCTGCGATCCGGGCGGCACTTCGAACACGATCTTCTCGGGCTCGACTTTCGCGCCCATCACCGGGTTCGGTCCCCACAAGATCTGCGCATCGGCCGGGAAGTTCTGGCCGTGGATCACGATGCGCGAGCCGACCTTGCCCTTCGTGGGCCAGTAGCTCGACACCGTCGGGCGATCCAGGTGCCACTCGTGCGGCGGTGGCATGTTCGAGGGCGGCGGTGGTCCGGGCGGAGGTCCCGGCGGTGGCGGCGCGACTTCGACCGCCCCGCCCGCGCCCCACGCGCCTTCGGTCCACACGTAGCCGGCGCCGACGTGGTCCCAATGACCCGTGTGCCAGTGCTGGCCAGCGTGCTCTTTTTCCCACCGGCCGGGAACCCATTCCCACTTGTGGCCGCGCCAATCCCAGCGGCCGGGAATTCGCTCGAATCCGGCGCGATGCTCGGTCGGCTCGAGCCGCGGTGGCGGTGGTGGCTCGGTCGGTCCCATGTTCGCCCGTCCGACGACGTGAACGTTGGGCTGGGCGAACGCCGGCGCGCCGCCAAAAAGGCAGAGGCTCGTCGCGCTGATCAACAGGAATCGTGATCGCATGTCGTCTCCTTATAACTTCGCAACACGGAGCGTAGGCCGGCACCGAGTTCGACGAAATACTTTGGGGTCAAAGAATGCGATCGCGTTTGCGCGCGTATCCGGGATCTTCTGTCGCCGCGAGCTCGAGCTCGCGACGCGCGCCGTCGCGATCGCCGCGCGACGCGAGCCATTCGGCGCGACGCGTGCGCAATCGGCCGCGGCGATGCAGCGGCGCCGCATCGATCGCGCGCTGCATCGCTGCGAGCGCACCGTCGAGATCACCGTCGAGCCAGCGCCATTCGGCGAGCGTCGACAACGGACCGTGCGCGTAGAGCGCCGCATCGGCGACGAGCTCGATCGCGGCGCGCGCCTCGGCGATCCGGCCGGCGCCGCGCAGCGCGTGCGGCAACAAGTTGCGCGCGGCGAAGTACGGCGACGCGACGGCGCACGCCGCTTCGAGCGATCGCGTCGCGGCCGCGTGATCGCCGGCGGCGAGCGCGAGCTTGCCGAGCATCAGCTCGCCGAGGCCGTCGCTGCGCGGGCCGAGCTCCGCGACGAGCGCGCGCGCTTCGCCGAACGCGCGTTTGCGCGAGAACGCGGCCACGAGCGGCACGAGCACGGCCGCCGGATCCATGCTCGCTGCGAGCGCCGCGCGTGCCGGCGCGAGCGCGCTCGAGAATTCGCCCGCATCGATCCGCCGCATCGCGTCGGCGACCATCGCGCGCGGGAACACGGGCCGCGTGATCGCGCGCTCGCCGCCGACGAGCTCGCGATGCAGCGCGAGCGCTTCGTGCAGGATCGGCAGATCCGGCGCGTCGTCGCGGTCGTGATGGACGAGCTGTGGATCGAATGCAGCGGCGATCGCGGCGCGATCGATCGCGTGACCGGCGATCGCCGCGAGCGCGGCGCGAACCGCGTCGAACAGCGCGGGCGAGTCGAAATCGATCAGCATGTGGTCGCGATCGGCGGCGAGCGCGCGATTGTGCGCGATCCACAGCGCGAGGCCTGCTGCGACGGGCAGCTCGCGCCACGCTTCGAGCGAGCGCGCGACCGCGAGCGGATGGCGCACGACCGCGAGCGTGCGAAACGGAATTGCCGACGCGCGCCAGAACGGCAGCACGAG
>DASXEF010000306.1:0-3144 GCA_036490255.1 Kofleriaceae bacterium | reverse complement strand
GGTGAGCTGCTTGCGCGCGCCGTCGTAGTCGAAGGTGTCGTACGCCTCCATCGCCGCTTTCAGCTTCGCGGAGATGTCGGACTTGGCGTCCGCGCGCGCGACACGGGAATGGCCCGCGACCACGAGCAAGCTCAGGACGGCAAAGACGGCGGCTCGCATAAGAAGACTGTCATAACAAGAAAACCGACCCGACGAAGACATTTTGCTAAGTCGGTGTTCTGCAACTGGGAACCACTGACCGATGCTAGCGTCGACGGCATGAAGGCGATGCTGGTCATTCTCGCGTTGGCGGGTGCCAGCGGGATGGCGACCGGTGGACCGGGCCGCGTGGGGGGCGCTAACCACGGTGACTAGCGCTCGGTGATCAAGAACTCGACGCGCCGGTTCTGGGCGCGGCCCTCGGCGGTGCGGTTGTCGGCGATGGGGACATTTTCACCATAGCCTTTGGGGACCATCCGCATCGCGTCGATGCCGCGCTTGACCAGGTACAGGCGCACCGATTCGGCGCGCGACTGGCTGAGCTTCAAGTTGAAGTTGTCGTCGCCGACCGAGTCGGTGTGGCCGCCGATCTCGACCTTGATCTTCGGATTGTCGGCCATCGCCTGCGCGACCTCGTTGAGCAGCGCGAACGAGACCGGCTTGATCGTCGACTTGTTGAAGTCGAAGTAGACCGTCTGCTTGAGCTCGATCTTCTTCTCGGTGACGACGACGAGGTTGTACTTCCTCGGGCAGCCGTCCGGCGCGATGCCCGGCTCGTTCGGGCACTTGTCGTCTTTGTCGAGGAAGCCGTCTTTGTCGTTGTCGGGATCCGGGCAGCCGTCGGCGTCTTCGAAGCCGTCTTTATCTTCCGGATCGTTCGGGCACTGATCCTGAACGTCGGGGATGCCGTCCTGATCGTTGTCGGGATCCGGGCAGCCGTCGGCGTCCTGGAAGCCGTCCTTGTCTTCGGGCTCGTTCGGGCATTTGTCGGTGACGTCGGGAATGCCGTCGCCGTCGTTGTCGGGATCGGGGCAGCCGTCGGCGTCTTGGAAGCCGTCTTTGTCTTCGGGCGAGTCGGGGCACTTGTCGAGGTTGTCGGGAATGCCGTCGCCGTCGCGATCGCCGTAGATCTTGCACTTCGCCGGCGGTGACTTCTCGATCGCGAGGTTCGCGTTGGTCTCGGCGACCAGCGCCGCATGCTTGGCGTCGAAGTAGTTGCCCTCGTCGAGCGCGTGCTGCGCGAAGTCGTTGTGCGACTCCGCCATCGCGAGCTCGACGGGCGCGCAGCGCTGCGCGCCGTTGTCGCGCGCGGTCGCGATGAGCCCGTCGGTCGACGTGGTTTGCGTCCGCACCGTCGATCCGGCGCAGGCAGCCAGGAGCACGACCAGTGCGAGCTTCACGGCTCGTCCTTCGCCGGTGCCGTCGTGGTCGGATCTTTTGCCGGCGCGACGGTCGGCGTCGGCGCCGGTGCCGGCGTCGGCGAATCGCGGTGCGCTTCGGCCTCGGCCTTCGCCTTGATCGCCGCTTCTTCGGCGAGCCGACCGAAGCGATTGGCGCCCTGAAAATCGGCGCGGCCGGCCACTTCGTGCGCCATCCGCAGATACTGCGTCGCGCGCGTCCAGTAATACGGGCTCGACTTCTCGGCACCGGCGGCACGCGCGTCGTCGACGGCGTCGTCGGCCTTGAGCGTGACCTGATTGACGTACGCGACCGGGCCGCACGCGGCGAGCAGCGCGAAGATCCACGCCTTCATCATCGGGCCTGCACTCGTCGGCTATCGCGGCCGAGCTCGATCGCGACGTACACCGCCGAGCCGAACAGCGTCAGCAGCGAGATCATGAACGCCCAGCCGAGCTGCACGGCGAACAGCGAGACGCCGTGGTGCGTCGTGTAGCCGAGATAATCCGCGGCGGTCGACAGCCGGCCGATCCCGACGACGACGAGCACCAGCAGCACCAGCGCGATCGCACCGCCGACGTACATCAGCGCGCCCTGCAGGCCCTTGCGGATCAACACCGACGCCGAGTACCACGCGCCGATCACGAGCCCGGCGTGACCGACCATCAGCGGCAGCACGACGATGCCCGACAGCTTGTTCGGGTCGAAGAAGTACATCCAGCTCCACGCCGGATGCACGGCGTAGAAATACAGCGCGATCGGCGCGACGACCGTCGCCGCGTGTAGCGCGACGAGCGGAAATGCTGGCGCGGCGAATGGTCCATCCGCCTTGATCCGATCACGCGCGACGAGCGCGAACCCGATCCCGAACAGCAGATTCACCAGCGCGACGACCGGAATAGGCCAAGCTCCCGCCCCACCCTACTATAAAACCCGCGGGCTTCGCTTCGCTCCTCCCGCCCGCGGGTGGAATTCCGCTCAGCTGCGGTCGCGCCGCTCGATCGACGGCGTGCGCTTGCCGGTATCGGGGTCGGGCGACGGCTCGAGGTTGCCGAGCAGCGTGCTGGCGGCGGTGAACTCTTGCTTGGTCTTGGACGGCGATGGCGTCGGCACGTCGATCTCGCCGGCGACGAACGCGTTGTCGCCCGCGACCGGCAGCGGTGCCGATGGCGTCGGTTGGCGGTTGCCGTCGGCGGGCGTGCCGTCCTCGAGCTGGCTCACCGCGCCGCTGTCGAGCTCGACGAGCGGCACCATCACGCCGGCGACGTTGGTCACGACCCAGTCGTCGTTCGCGGGCGCCGGCGGCGCGCTCAAGCCCGACATCGTCCACACGTTCGAGCTGTCGTTCGGGTCGCCGGTGGGCGCCGGTGCCACCGGCACGCGATCGAGCGTGTCGTCGCTGGCCTGCGCGCCCGACGAATCGCCGATCTCGCCCGACGCGGCGACCGCGCGCGAGCCGGTCTCGAGCCCGTGCAGCGCGTCTTCGAGCGCGTTCGAATCGCCGATCCGGTTGAGCCCGGTGTCATGCGTGCCCGGCACGACCGGCGCTTCTTCGAACACGGTCGCCTCGAAGTCGTCGTCGGCGAGGAGCTCGACTTTCGGCGCTTCGTCGTCGCCCGGCACCGCGTCGAGCTTGCCGAAGCGATCGTAGGCGTTGCGCACCGCGCGGCGGGCCGCACTGGCGGTGAGGTCGCGGCGCACGCGCTCGTACGCGTTCGACGCGATCCGCTCGCGCAGCTCGGGCTCGCCGAGCAGGCGCAGGACTTT
>DASXEF010000299.1:0-3702 GCA_036490255.1 Kofleriaceae bacterium | reverse complement strand
GCTGTGGGACGGCGTCGCCGGCCGGCCGCTGGTTCGGCTCGGGCTCGAGCTCGCGCCACCGCCGCGGCTCGTCGGTGCCGCGAGCGGTCATCTCTGGGTCGTGCGCCCGGGCACCGACGAGATCGTGATCTATCGACTCAGCGACGGCCGGCCGTTCCGCCACTACGTCGGCGCGCCGATCGACGACGTCGTCGCGAACCTCGCGTCGCCGCTGATCGTGCTCGTCACGCGCAACGGCTTGGTGCGCTTGCACTGCTTCGCGCACAGCTTGTTCGCGGTCGCGTCGCCGTGGCAGAGCGCCGAGCCGATGGCGCAGCTCGTCAACGGCGACGACATCGCGCTGCTCGGCTGGCCCGCCGACGCGAGCGAGCCGTGGATGGTCGCGATCGGTGCCGTGACGACGACCGCTGCGCCGATCGCGCAGGAGACGACGAGCACGGTCGTCGGCGCCGGCGAGAAGCTGCCGCCGACGAAGGCCTCGGAGGTCACGACGTTCGTCGCGCAGCCGCCCGCACGGAGCGAAGATCGGCCGCCTGCCGTCGACGGATCGTGGCGGGAGACGCTCGCCAACGTCGCGGCACGCGCGCTCGCCGGCCATGCCATCGAGCTGCCGGCGATCGAGCCGATCGCCGCGCTCGCGACGCGGCTCGGGCTCGACGAGCCCGCGCGGCGCGCACTCGTGATGATGTACGGCTACTACCTCGTCGGCGCGCCCGCGATCGCGATCGCGCGTGCAGCCAAGCTGCTCGGCGACTGGACCGAGGTGCTCGGCACCGGTCAGTTGCAGGCGCTGGCGATGCTCGAGCGCACGCGCGGCACCGTCGCGCTGCAGCCGGCCGTGACCGACGCGCTCGACGGTGCGCCGCCGCGTCACGTCCGCATCGTCGGCGGCGAGCCGACCACGCCGCGCGCCGGCATGTGGCGCATCAACCGCGATCGCCGCGGCGACGCCGAGATCGAAGCGGCGCTGGCCGGCCAGCTCGGCTGCATCGCGATCGTGACCGGCGAGCTCGCCTCCGGCGTGCTCGAAGCGCGGCTGCGCGGCGCGACCGCGGTGTCGATGTTGCCGCTCGCCGAGCCGCCGCGGCCATGGCCCGATGGTGCCGGCCTCGTGCTCGTGGTCGAGCACGGCCGCAGCGCGTCGGCATGGATCGCCGACGTGCCGTTGTTATAGCTTCATCACCGAAGCGGTCTTCTTCGACGACTTCTCGAAGTCGGACTTCGCGTCGTTCGCCGCGTCGAGCGAGTGATAGTTGCCGAGCCGCACGCGATAAAACGTCTTACCGTCGACGTCGGCTTCGGTCACGTACGCGCTCGCCGAGCCGTTCGACTTGAGCTGCGCGAGATACGACTCGGCTTCGCCTTTGTCCTGAAACGACGACAGCTGGAGCGTGAATCGCGGCTTCGACTCGGGCTTCGCGTCGCTCTTGTCGCTTTTCTCCGGCTTGTCGCTTTTGTCCGGCTTGTCGCTCTTCACGTCGGCTTTGAGCTTCGGCGCGTCGGCCTTCGGCGCGTCGGCTTTCGGCGCCGGCTTCGGCTCTTCGTGCGCGACGCGGTCTTCGATCTGCTTCTCGACATCCGGCTTCGGCATCTCGGCGCCGCGCAACGAGCCCTCGAACGACAGCCCGTTGCCGCCTTCGAGGCGATCGAGCGCGGCCAGCGGATCGACGGCCGCTGCGGTCTTCGCGCGGTCGACGTGGCCGCGCGCTTCGACCCGTCTGCCGACCATCACGCCGAGCACGAACACGAGCCCGACGATGACGGCGCCGCCGAAGAACAAATAGAAGATCTGCCGACCGTCGAGGCTGACCTCGATCTTGTCCTTGTAGAGCTCGGACTCCCGCGACATGCCCGAGCTTGGCGGCCGAGCCGGCCGGCGGGCCAGTTTTTGGCCTAGCTACTCGAGCACGTTGACGATGCCGATGGCGATCGACTCGACCCGGAAGACTTTGCCTTCGGTCGACGCGAGATCGACGTCGGTCGACAAGTAATCGCCCTGGTCGATCACCCAGATGCTCTCGGTCGGACCGCGTACGACCTTGCCCGGCAGCGCCGGCTGGATGTCGAGGAACAGCGGCAGGAAGCCGCCGGTGACGCGGACCGACAGCTGCGTCGCGTCCGGCACGATCGGAATCTTGCCCAAATTACCGAGCCGGTCGCCGATGCACGTCGCATCGCCCGGATACGTCGGATCGACGATCGTCCAGTTGAACGCCGGGCCGCGGAACACGATGGCGTCGGCCTTGCGGTCGACGAGCGCCGACGTCATGACGGTGCACGTGCCGGGCGAGTAGTTGTTCTCCATCTCCCACTGATCGACCGTGGTCTCGCACGGGTTCGGGCCCGCGAGCGTGCCGTCGCCGTTGATGCCGAGGTCTGGCGCGTTCGCCGGCAGGCCGGTGGCGGCGACGCACGGCGGCGCGCGCAGCGGAATGCGACCGATGTTGAACGGGCTGCCGTTGGGGTTGTTGATGCAGTTGCCGTTCGCGTCCGCGATGATGTTGTGGTGATAGCCGGAGATCGAGCCGGCGACCGCGTAGGCCTCGCTGACGTCGATCTCGTACTTCTCCGGCCCGTTGACGCACGACTGCGGCGGCACGATGCCTTCCATGCAGATGCCGGCCTGACACACGGTGCCGGGGTCGCAATCGCTATCGGCGACGCAGCCGCTGGTCTCGGTCAACAGACCGGTCTCGACGCAGCGCTTGATCACGTTGCCCGAGTCGTCGAGATCGGGCGCGCGCTCCGGGTCCAACATGCACGACCAGTGGTGCGTGTCGGGCGGCGTCACGTCGTCGAGCGCGTTGTTCGGGCTGTTGTTCTGCAGCGCGTAGTTCGCGAGCGTCTGGCACTGCGCGTCGCTGGTGCAACCGTCGACCGGCGACGTGCGCAGCTCGTGCTTGCGCGGCAACAGCGTGATCTTGCCGGTCGTCGTCTGCGCGATCGTGTAGCGGCGATCGGAGATCAGGAATTCTTTGCACGCGTCGGCGAGCCGGTCGGACTCGGTCGACAGGATGCACTGACCGATGCCGACGACCTGGCTATCGGGGTGCACGAAGCAGTCGTAGTCGGGCGGACAGTCGGCGTTGCCGAGCGTCGGGTTGCAGCCACGGACCTGCAGGATGTCCCACGGCTGCGCGCCGGCCGCGCAGAACGGCAGCGCTTGATCGGTCAGCGACATGCCGTTCCCGTCGGTCGTCCACATGCCCTCGCGCACCGGCGGTCCGTTCGCCGCGGTGTCGACGGTGTCGATCGAGACATCGCCTTCGTAGGTCAGGTACCAGGTCTCGTCGGCGCTCATCCCCATGATGTCGGGATAGACCTCGTCGCGAACCGCGATCGGCGCCGGAAACGCGATCTCGGCGACGGGCGTGCCGGCCGAGCCGGTGTCGTAGCCGGTGCACAGCACCTGCTGGATGCTCGGCAGCTCGGGGATCTTGTCGGTCGCGAGGATCGTCTGCGGAATTGTCGGCAACACGGTGCCGACGACGCCGGAGCTGCGCGCGCCGCCTTGGTTGCCGGACGAGTCGTCGGGATCGGGGCCGTCGGTGTCGCAGATCGGCACGACCGTCGTCGTGCTGCCCGACGTGATCGACTGATCGGCGACCTGGCCGCGATCGGGCAGCGAGTCGCGAAGCTGGTTCGCGATGTCGAGCGGGATCTGGCTGCCGATGATCGTGTTCTCGTCGCCGTTGTTCGCGT
>DASXEF010000266.1:0-8615 GCA_036490255.1 Kofleriaceae bacterium | reverse complement strand
GAAGGTCACTTCTCGCACTGGATGCATCTGCGCAAATCCGGGGTCGAGGTGATGCTCAACACGGCCTACGATTCGAACGAGCGGCCGCCGTCGCGCGACGATGCGCGCGAGCTCGGCCACCGCGACGTCGGCATGTACATCGAATGCGACGACGTCGCCGTCGTGCACGCCGAGCTCGAAGCGCGCGGGCTTGTCGCCGATACGCCGCAAGCGCAGCGCTACGGCATGACGAGCTTCACCGTCCGCGATCCGGACGGCTACGCGATCACGTTTCAATCGCGCACATAGTCCGGCCGAGCCTCGGACGCGCTCGGACGTTTCGGACGCGCACCGTCGAGGATTCGCGCGGTTGCGACGACACGCTCGTTGAAACACGAGCCGCGAGCTATGCTGGACTTCGCCGTGGACAAGGGTTTGCTCACTCGACGCGAATACGATCAGCTCGTCGCGCGCGGCGTGTTCGAAGGCGCACCAGTCGAGCTTCTGCGCGGACAGATCGTCGTCATGAGCCCTCAAGGCGAATGGCACGCCGAGCTGACCGAGTGGCTCGGCAGTGAGCTGGTGCTCGCGCTCGGGCGCGAGTACAGAGTTCGCCAGCACAGCCCGTTCGCGGCCGGACGGCGTTCCGAGCCAGAACCCGACATCGCGGTGTCGGTTCGCGTCGGAAGAAAGCCATCTCACCCGAACCGAGCGCTGCTGCTCGTCGAGGTAGCGGAGTCGTCACTCGCTCGTGATCGCGGGATCAAAGCGGCGATCTACGCGGAGAACGGCGCCGCCGAATACTGGATCGTCGACGTCGAAGCACGCTGCGTCTGGGTTCACACGCAGCCGATCGGCAACATGTACACGCGCGTCGCCAAGCTCACGCGACGCAACAAGCTCGTGCCGACGCAGCTGCCCGGCATCTCGATCTCGATCGCCGACATGTTCGCGCTGCGCTGATTTACAGGATCTGCAGCTTGCGGCTCTGCTCGGCGACCTCGCCGATGTACTCGAGCACGTGCGGGTGCGTCATGATGATCTCGCGGAAGTCGTTCGCGGGCAGGCACAACGCGAGGCTCTTGCCGCGCGCACGCACGTCGCTCTGGAACACGCCGCCGGCGAGCAACGCCGCTTCGCCGATCAGATCGCCGGGCCCGAGCGTCGCGACGGTCGCGCCGGCGCGCACCACGCTGAAGTGGCCGGCCAGCACGATGTAGAGCCCGTCGGGACGATGGCCGGCGGCCAGTAACGTGCGGTTCGCTTCGATCTCGAGGAACTTGAAGCGCGACGCGAGCGCCGCGCGCTCTTGCGGGTTGAACGGGCGAAACAGCGGGCTCGTGCGCGTCCAGCGATCGACGAGCCGCTCGCGGACGAAGCGCAGCACCGCGGTCAAGACGTCGCCGTGCTCGGCGAGCACGCGTCCGAGCGTCGCGCGATCGATGCGCAACAGCTCGGCGTCGCCGATCGCGGTCACGGTCGCCGAGCGCGGCTGATCCGTCATCAGCGCGACCTCGCCGAGGAATGCGCCGGGGCCGAGCCGAGCCATCTCGACGCGCGGCGGCCCTTCGGCCTGCACCGAGAGCTCGCCTTCGACGATGACGTAGAGCGCGTCGCCCGGATCGCCTTCGTGAAACAACGCGTCGCCTTTGACCAGCTGGACGAGCTGGAGCTCGGCGACGAGCGCTTCGAGCGCCTCTTGCGACATCCCGGAGAACAGCGGCGTCGACGCGAGCGTTTCGGCGGCGGCCAAGCCGATGCCGCGTGGCTCGGCGATCGGGATCTCCTCGAGATCGGCGAGCTCGAGCTCGGTCGATTCTTCGACGTCGACCGCCTCGACCTCGATCGCCGACGGATCTTCGACGACGATCTGCGGCGCGTTCTCCGCCGTCGGCTCGTCGAGGTAATCCTCGTCGTCGATCGGAATCACGTAGACGCCGGAGTTGTCCTCGCGCTCGAACGCCTCTGGAATCTCGGTCTTGAGATCGATCGCGTCGATGCCCATGTCGGGCGGCAACGTGATCGGTTTGCTCTTCGTGCGCGCCATCGCGAGCTGCGACTGCGCGTTCGAGGTCTTCGTGCGCGGCAGCGACAGGCCGATCGGCGTGGTCGTGCGCGCCGGCGCCGCATGCGGTGCCGACGGCTCGTCGCCGCTGTCGGACTCGAGATCGGAGAGCTGGATCGCGATCGCGCTCGGCGGCGTGCGCGTGCGCGGAACTGCAACCGGCGGCGCGGTCGAGACCTTGCGGCGGCGCTCCTCGGGCTCGAGCGGGATCGACGTGTTGTTGCGCGTGCGCAGCGCGCTGACCGCCGCGTTGTCGGCGAGGTTCGGATTGTTGTCCGCGATCGATGCCGCGCGCGTCGGCCCCGCGCCGATCTGCTCGTTCATCGCGGCGATGCGCTGCAACGCGATGTCGTTGCGCGGATCGATCTGCAGGATTAGCTTGCACACCGCGATCGCCTGCACGAGGAAGCCGCCCTGCGCGTAACGATCGGCCGCGCGCGTGAACGCTTCGATCGCGTCCTTGTCGCGGTTGAGCCGGCGATAGGTCTCGCCCGCGCGCTTGGGCCACTGCGCGTCGCGCGACTCGAGCGTCTCGAGCTCGAGGTACGCGGCGAGCGCACGCTTGTATTTGCCCGCAGATGTGGCTTCGGCCGCTTCCTGGCGCAGCTGACGAGCATCGCGAGCCATCGACCGCCGCACTATACCAGCTAGGCGCGTGACGCCCGAGACCGGCCGAAGTGATTATCGGCGGCGAAATAACTCGACGTAGGCCCGTGCGATGCGCGCGGTCACCGGGCCGGTGTCGCGCGCCTCACCGTCGAGCCGCGTGATCGGAACCACGCCGCGCAGCGCGCTCGTCGCGAACAGCTCGTCGGCGGCGGCGAAGCTCGCGCGAGAGATCGTCGCCTCGCTCGCGGGGATCGCGAGCCGCGCGCAAATCGCCAGCACGTGGCCGCGCGTGATGCCCGGCAGCACGCCGCCCGCCAGCGGTGGCGTGACCACCGCGCCGGCATGGACCGCGAACAGATTGCTGGTCGCGCCCTCGACGACGTTGCCGTCGCGGTCGAGCCGGATCGCTTCATCGGCGCCCGCGATCGCCGCGACCTCGCGCGCGACGATGTGGTCGAGGTACGCGAGCGTCTTGTGGCCACCGGCGATGACCGGCCGATCGATCGTCACCACCGACAGCTCGCTCGGCTGCGCCGGCAGTGGCTCGACGATCACGATCGCGCGCCCCGGTCCGAGCTCGCCGAGCCGCGCCGACAGCGCGCCCGGACCGCGCGTGACGATCACGCGCACGCGATGCTCGCCCTGCCCGGCCGCGGCGACCGTCGTCGCGATCGCCGCCGCGAGCGCCGCGCGCGGCATCACGCGCAGCTCGAGCTGTAGCGCCGACGCGTACAGCCGATCGAGATGTGCGTTCGCATCGTCGCTGCGAAACACTTCGAACAAGCCGTCGCCGTAGAGCAGCCCGCGATCGAGCACGGAGATCGTCGCGCGCTCGGCAGGCACCAGCTCGCCGTCGATGCTGATCGCGATCACTAATCGCCTTCGCTTGCGGCGGCGAGCACGTCTTGTGCGGTGCGCAGATCGGTCTCGGCCGCGAGCCGCCACAGCTCGGCTTCGGGCATCGCCGCGCCGGCGAGGCTCGCCTTGTACGCGGTCGCCGCGACTTTGAGATACGCGATCGCGGGTCCGCGCAGCTCGCCCTGGCGCTCGAACAACAGGCCCAGCGCGAGGTCATGATAGAGGCTGCCGATCCGATACTCGGCCGCGACGTGCGCGAGCCCGCCGGCATCGGCGATCGCGCGATAGCGCGCGACGAGATCCTCGGTCGCATCTTCTTTCGCCCAGACTTCGAGCCGCTCGTGCGGATGGATCGCGTGCACGCGAACCAACGCGCGCTCGGCCTGGGCGAACGCGTCGGCGGTTTTCGGATCGACGCCGGGCAGCGCGGTGCCGGCTTTGGGGCCGCGCAGATCGCCGGCGCTGCTCGCCGCGACGACGTCGGCTTGCACGCGCGCGACGCCGTCGGTGATCGCCGGATCGCCGGGCGCGAGCGCGGCGGCACGCGCGACGAGATCGAGCGCCGGCCGGCGCTTGCCCGCGCGGGCTTCGAGCTGCGCGAGGTGCAATGCAGACCGCGCGGCGATCGGCGCAGACACGTCGGGCGCGCCGAGCACGGTCTGGAACGCGGTGCGCGCCGCGCCGTCGTCACCGACCAGCTCGGCGATGATGGCGACGCCGAGCTCCGGCGCGGTGCCGTCGAGCTGCGTCGTCACGCCGACCGCCGGATTCGCGACGCTCGGCGATGCGATCGGGGCCGTCATCGGCGGCGCCGCGCGATGGCCATCGCCGCCGCATGCGGCCAGCAGGATCGAGATAGTCAGCGCGGCGCCGGCACCAGGTTGTCTCCCACCGAATGGTTTGAGATCTGATGCCGGCGCCATCGCCTCGCCCACGCCATTGATAACAAACCCACGTACGCGAGCGGTCTTCGCTTTGTGTGCCGACGTCACGAGGTCGCAAAAGGTTGTCACGATCTCGTCACCCGAGATCCCGATGTCCCCCAACGCACCGCGTCGGGCGGCACGTCGAGCTTGTAGCCGGCACCGTGGATCGTGACGAGATACCGCGGCTTCGCCGGCTCGGCTTCGAGCGCCTGGCGCAGCTTGACCAGGTGATTGTCGACGGTGCGCGTGTTCGGATAATCCTCGTAGCCCCACGCTTCGTCGAGCAGCACGTCGCGGCTGACGACCTCGCCCGGCCGCTTCGCGAACACTTTCAAGATCGCGAACGCGCGGCTCGGCAGCTCGATGCGCGCACCTGCGCGGGTCGCGACCTGACCGACGAGATCGATCTCGAGGTCGCCGAACGCGATGCCGATCGGCTCGGGCTCCGCATCGCCGTGAGCGCGGCGCAGCACGCTCGCGACGCGCGCCAGCAGCTCCATGAGCGAGAACGGCGTGGTGACGTAGTCGTCGGCGCCGAGCTCGAGGCCGCGCACGCGATCGAGCTCCGCGCCGCGCGCCGACAGCATGATCACGGGCACGCGCCGCGACGCGCCCTTGCTCGCGCGAATCCGCCGGCAGACTTCGAAGCCGTCGATGTCGGGCAACATCACGTCGAGCACGACGAGATCGTAGCGACCCGTGACCGCGCGGTCGGCGCCGTCGCCGCCTTTGCCGACCACGTCGACGTCGTAGCCCTTCGCCGCGAGCGTGTCCTCGAGTCCCATGCGGATCGACGGATCGTCCTCGACGACCAAAATGCGAGTCATGCCTGCACCGCCCGCGGCAACCGGATCGTGAACGTCGCGCCTTCGCCGAGCGTCGAGCTGACGTCGACGCTGCCGCCGAGCGCCTCGATGTGGCGTTTGACCAGCGCGAGGCCGAGCCCGGTGCCCTCGATGTTGCTGCGATACGCGTCGGGCGTGCGATAGAATTCGCGGAAGATCCGCGCTTGCTCGTGCGGCGGAATGCCCGGTCCGTGGTCGCGGATCGAGATCGAGGCCGTCGTCGCATCGGCGTCGACGCGCACCTGGATCGGCCGGTCGGCACCGCCGTACTTCGACGCGTTCGCGAGCAGGTTGAGCACGGCCTGGACCACGACGTCGCGATCGCTCTCGAGCTCGATGGTCATCGCGTCGGGAGACACGTCGACCTCGATCGGATTGCGGCGGCCTCGATCGGGGTCGCGCAGCGCCTCGAACGTCGCGACCGCATCGTGGGCGAGCCGATCGATCGCGACCGTCGACGGCGAGTAGCGCCGCGTGCCGCGCTCGATCTGCGCGTAGTCGAGCAAGTTCGCGATCAACAGCCCGAGCCGCTGGCTCTCCTGCACGATCACGCCGTGATAGCGGTGCATCTTGTCGGCATCGCCGTGCGCGACGCCTTGCTCGAGCATCTCGGCGAACATGCGGATCGACGTCAGCGGCGTCTTGAGCTCGTGCGACACCGTCGAGACGAAGTCGCTCTTGAGCTGCGCGAGCTCGCGCGCGCGGACGGCGCCGCGGATCGTCGCGAGCAAGCCGACGCCGAGCAAGAGCGCGAGGCCCGACGTCAAGATCACGTGGCGCCGCGAGCGCGCGCGGATCACTTCGTCGAGCGGATCGGGCTCGCCGATCGGATCGACGAGCGCGAGCGCGAGATGCGGCAACCGCTCGCCGAACGCGACTTGCGACAGCACGCGATCCTGCGGCGCCGGCTGCGTGCCGACCGGCAACACGATCGCGCGCGCCTGTGGCGACAGCCCGCTCGCGGCATCTGGACCGGCGGCGGCGGCGAGCATCGTCGAATCGACCGCGATGCCGATCACCGTCGCGTCGGCGCGGCGCTTGTAGATCAACGTGCGGCCGCTCTGGCGCGACGACGGTTGGCCGCGCCAGCTCGTCGTCGCGGCGTGCATGATCGCGTCGACATCCGGCGCGAGGCCGGCGGCCGCACGCGCGGTCTCGCGGATCGCCGCGAGCTTGCCGTCGAGCGAGGCGATGCGCGCGGCGTTCGCCGGATCGCTCGCGAGCTCGCCGCGGATCCGCGTCGCGACGCCGACGCCGACGACCGGCGCGACGACGAACTTGCCGGCGAGCACGGCGTCGGCGACGTCGAGCAACGCGACCGACCGATCGTGGTCGGCCTCGGCGCGCATGAGTGCCGTGACCAGCTTGACCGGCACGCGCTCGCTCGCGCCGCCGCCTTCGGGAAAGCTGCGATCGCCGAAGCGCCGATCGAGCTCGGCCAACGTCGCCGGCGCGTGACCGTCGCCGATCCGGATCTGCACGCGCGCGAGGCCGAGCAGCGCTTCGGGGCCGGTGTCGTCGAAGCCGACCAGCGCCGCGTATTGCCGGCGCGCTTCTGCGATGCACGCGTCGCTGCCGCACGCTTCGCTGCGCTGTGCCGCCCGCAGCTTCGCGGCGCGATCCTGGCGGCGCGACAGCTCGCGCAGGTAATCGTCGACGCGGCCGACCGGCGCGTTGCGATCCGCGGCGCGATCGACGCTCGGGCTCGACGCGAAGCTCGTCGCCGGCGCGCGGATCGTGCCGTCGGCATCGAGCCAGAACCAGTACTTCGCGAGCGGAGCCGAGGCCAAGTTCCCGGGGTCACCCTTCGCGGCGCGATCTGCCGCATCCAGCGCGGCGTCGATCGCGGCGTCGATGCGCTGCTTCGCCGTGCGCGCGAGCTGATCTTGCTGGGCCATCTGCGCTGCGACCGCGCCGCGCTCGTCGCGATACGACACCGCGCCGAGATACGCGATGCCGCCGGCCGGGACGAGCAGCGCGAGCACCGACAGCACGTAGATCCACGCGCGTCGCGATCTCGCCGATCTCGTCGTCGATGCCACGTTTTCGCAAGCATAGCGCGGAGACTACGCGCCGCTTTCTAGTAGATTCCGCAGCGCGCCGAATGTCGAAGGCCCTCATCATCGTCCCGACCTACAACGAGCGCGAGAACGCGCCGGGGATCTGCGAGCGTTTGTGGGCCGCCCTGCCCGACGTCGACCTGCTGTTCGTCGACGACAACTCGCCCGACGGCACTGGCGAGCTGCTCGACGAGATGGCGACGAAGAGCGCGCGGGTGCACGTGCTGCATCGCGCCGGCAAGCTCGGCCTCGGCACCGCGTACGTCGCCGGCTTCAAGTGGGCGCTCGATCGCGGCTACGAGTTCATCTTCGAGATGGATGCCGACGGCAGCCATGATCCGCAATATCTCCGGGTGATGCTCGAGCTCGCGCAGCACGACGCCGACCTCGTCGTCGGCTCGCGCAACGTGCCCGGCGGCGGCACCCGCAACTGGGGCGTCGGGCGCAAGATCATCTCGCGCGGCGGCAGCTTCTACGCGCGGACGATCTTGGGGATCTCTGTCCGTGATGTCACGGCCGGCTTCATCTGCTGGAAGCGCCGGGCGCTCGAAGCGCTCGACCTCGATACGCTCGGCTCGAACGGCTACATGTTCCAGATCGAGACGAAGTACCGAGCGCTGCAAGCCGGCATGAAGCTCGTCGAGACGCCGATCATCTTCGTCGACCGACGTGTCGGACAATCGAAGATGTCGCGTGCTATCGTCGCAGAGGCGCTCACCAAAGTATGGGCGTTGCGGTTCGGGCGGTAGGACGTTACGGTCGTGAGTGGAACATGTTGATCCTGAGGCTGCGAATCAAGTCGGCCGACGAGTGGCGCGAGCTCGCACCGAGCGAGATCGTCGCCGAGCCGATCTTCGTGCCCACGACCGACGAGCTCGAGTCGGGACAGTCCGTGATCGTCGAGGTCTCGTCGAACCTGTTGCCGAACAAGGTGCTGATCCGCGGCAACGTGCAAGCGTGGCGTCCCGCGCTGCCGCGCATGCGCGTGCGCGCCGGTGCGACCGTACAGCTCGACACCGACGAGCAGACCAAGCTGACGTTCCTGCACGACGTACTGAGCGGTCGCAAGACCGACGTGCCGCGCCGCCGCCACCATCGCTTGCCCGTCCAGTTCACGTGTCGCTATCGCGTCGCGAACAGCCCCGTGTTCGTCGACTCGGCGATCTCGGAGATCGGCGTCGGCGGTGCGCTGCTCACGACCGAGCAGCCGCTGCCGCTCGAGACCGAGCTCACCGTCGAGCTCACGCCGCCGGGTGCGGCCGCGCCGCTCGCG
>DASXEF010000200.1:0-2658 GCA_036490255.1 Kofleriaceae bacterium | reverse complement strand
ATGTTCGAGTATGCAGACGCGATGCGGATCGGCCGGTGGAAGATCCGCGTCGGTCAAACCGCGCTGCCGCTCGTCGACGACGTGGTCTCGGATCCGAACGAGACCGTCGACATGACCGCGAGGCATCCGGTCGAGCGCCGCATGTTGACCGACAACTTGGGCTTGTTCTTGGCGCTGCGCGCGCGCTGGCAAAAGGCGACGTGGGGCGAGACCACGAACGTGACGGCAGCGGGCGCCGCCGCGCTCGATACGGCGACGACGCCGTAGGCTAGAGCCCGACGTAGCCGTGCTTGACCGCGAAGCGCGTGAGCTCGGAGTTGTTGCGCAACCCGAGCTTCTTCAGCACGTGACCGCGATGGGTATCGACGGTCTTGATGCTGATCGCCAGGTGCTCGGCGATCTCGCGATTGGTCATGCCACGCGCGAGCATCTCCATCACCTGTTGCTCGCGCGCGGTGAGCGCACCGGCGGGATGCTCGCCCGCTGCACTCGCGAGCTCGAGGCCCGCGGGCACGACTTGCTCGCCGCGGCTGACGGCTCGAATTGCTTCGAGCAGCTCGGTCGGCGTCACGCTCTTGTTCAAGAAGCCGTGAGCGCCCGCCGCGATCGCGCGCGACGCGTACGCCGGCTCGGTGTGCCACGTCAGGACCACGACGAGCGGCGCGGTGTCGATCTGACGAAGCTCGGCGAGCACGTCGAAGCCCGAGCGATCGGGCAAGCTCAGGTCGAGCAAGAGCACGTCGGGCTGGTCCTTGCGGACCATCGCGAGCGTCTCCTCGGCCGTTGCGGCGTCGCCGACGACTTCGATGTCTTCGGCCTTGCCGAGCGCTTCACGCAGCGCCCAGCGTACGATGGTGTGATCTTCGGTTAATGCCAGTCGGATCATGAAGAGCCTCCGCTGATCGGCAAAAGTTGCAACCGCTGGGCCGACTTCGTGAGCGATCTCGTGAGGACAAGCTGGCGTGCGATTCCGGCCCACACGCTCAAGGACGGCTCAGTGGCTTTCGTGTTCGCACGCTGGAAACGTGTTGTCGCTGACGAGTTGATGCGCGCTGTCGTCACGTCGTGCGCCACCGCTCGTTCCGGGACGGCTGCTCAGCCGCACAATGAGCGCCGTGTTCGCACAGATCGCTTGGTTGACAAGCGCGCCCCGCGGCTGCGAAAAGCGCCGTCTGACATGACAGCTCGTCCGCTCGTGGTCGGTATCGCCGGTGGCACAGGTTCGGGAAAGTCGACGGTCGCGCACAAGCTCGCCGCGGCGATTCCCGAGGGGCGCTGCGTCACGATCGAACACGATTCGTACTACCGGCGGCAGGGCCAGCTGTCGTTCGAGGACCGCGCGCGGGTCAACTACGACCATCCGTCGTCGCTCGAGACGTCGCTGTTGGTCAGCCATCTGCGCGCGTTGCGCGAAGGCCAGGCCGTCGACGTGCCGATCTACGACTTCGCGCACCACGACCGCCGCGACGACACCCGCCACGTCGTGCCCGCGCCGGTGATCGTCGTCGAGGGCATCTTGGTCTTCGTCGAGCCGGAGCTGCGCGAGCAAATGGACGTCAAGATCTTCGTCGACACCGACGCCGATATCCGGCTGATGCGCCGGATCCGCCGCGACCTCGAGCAGCGTGGTCGCAGCTTCCAATCGGTGCGCGACCAGTACTACGCGACCGTGCGGCCGATGCACCTCGAGCACGTCGAGCCCAGCAAGCGCTGGGCGGACTTGATCGTGCCCGAAGGCGGCGACAATCACATCGCGCTCGACGTGCTGCTCGGCCGGCTCGGCCGGATCGCCTTCGGAGACGGTGCCCACTAAGCCGGCAACGCCGCGAGATCGTTGACGCGCGCCGACGAGGTAACAGCGCGCGGGCCCGGCGGTGTTGAACCGCGGTGCTGTGGATCGTCGCGCCGCCGCTCGTCGCCATGCTGGCGAGCGGGCTCGCCTGCGCGGTCGTCCTGCGCAAGCTCGCGCTCGGCCCGCTGGTGCTCGCCGCGATCTATCTCGCGCTCGACGCCGTCGTCGTGACGCACGCGCCGGCACCGAGCGCGCTGGCGTGGAACTGGACCGGCAAGCTCGCGTCGATCGCGCTCGCACTCGTCGCGATCGCGGTGCTGCGGTTGCGCCGCGACGAAGTCGGGCTCGTGATGCCGCGCGCGTGGTGCGCGACGCTGATCGCGATCGCGGTCGCGTTCCACGTCGCGATGAACCTGGTGTTCGCTACCGGCGAGCCGACCACGATCGAGACCGTCCTGTTCCAGGCGACGATGCCGGGTCTCGCCGAGGAGCTCGCGTATCGCGGCGTCGCGTTCGCGCTCGTCGCGCGCGCGTTCGGCGGCGCGAAGCTGCCGGCGGCGATCGTCACGACGTGTGCGTTCGCGATCGTGCACGCGATCTCGACCGACAACGCGAGCCGCGGGTTCTACGTGATGCCGTTCCTGTTCGCCGCCGCGCTCGGCGCCTGGTTCGCGTGGATCCGGACGCGCAGCGGCAGCGTGCTCGGCGGCATGCTCGCCCACAACGGCGCGAACGTCGCCGGCACGCTCGCGGCGACCGTCTAGATCCGTGGAACTGAAGCTCGCGATCACGATCGCTCGCGTGATCGCGCCTCGGCGATCGCTCGCGCGCGGGGATGGGCCCCTTCGCTCGGAGCCTGCGGTGCG
>DASXEF010000198.1:0-5019 GCA_036490255.1 Kofleriaceae bacterium | reverse complement strand
GTGCTGGCGTCCGACTCGATCGATGCGAGCCAGACCTGTACGTTGCCCGACGGCGTCGCGATGACGGTGACCACCGGCGACCTCGAGGTCGACCACGGCCACACGCTGACACTCGACGTCGGTGGCGCGACCGGCGACGGCGGCTACGTCGTGTTCCAGTTCACCGGCGCCCTGTGATGACGCGGGGTTGGCGGCGAGCCCCGCGCGCGTGGAGCGCGCGATGATGCCGTAGATCGAACGGGTTACATCGCGCGTTGGTACGAGCTATGGAGCTCCGTTTTCGCGATCATGCGTCGTTTCATCGCGCTGCCCTCGGGATGACCGCTGGCTCGGCGCTGTTCGGGTTCGCAGCCTCCGTGTTTGGCCCGCACATGGCGGTGACGATGACGGCACCGATCGTCGGTGGCGTGCTCGGCATCGGCGCGGGCGCGGCGATCGCGTACGGCGCGCGCGCGTGGCGGATGTCGGCGGCGCTGTGTGCGGCGGCGATCGTCGTGATCGCCGGCTCGGGGGCGCTCGGTGCGGTGCCGGCGTGGCAGGCGCTCGTCGCGTCGTCGCTCGCGGTCGGGATCTCGATCGCGATCGGCCAGCGCGGCGTGCGCGCGGTAGGCTCGATGCTCGTCGGCATGGCGGTCGCGATGCTCGCGATGTGGACGGCGCTGCGCGTGACGCATGCGCAGCGCACGGAGACGTGGTCGTTGATCGGCCGCGACGTGATCGCGGCAGGCGCGATGGGCATCGTCGGCGTGCTCGCGATGTTGCCGCGGCATTTGGAGCTGGTCAGCGATCCGATTCGCGTCGCGGTGTCGCGGTTGCCGGTCGAGCTCGATAGCGAAGTGCGGAGCCTGTGCGGTCGCGCGGTCGAGATCTGGAACGCGACAAAAGCCAAGCACGGCGAGCCCAGCGCGAACGTCGCGCTCGTTCGCGACGGCGTGCTCAAAGCGATCGAGGTCGCCGCGAAGAGCACCGAGATCGGCGCGCAGCGGACCGCGGGCACGACCGACGACGAGCTCGCGCGTCGCATCGCGGAGCTCGATACTCGGATCGCCGCGGCGACCGATGCGGAGATCGAGTCGCAATACCGCGCGGCGCGCAGCGCGCTGGCCGATCAGCAACGCTATCGCGACGGCATCCGCAAGAGCCGCGAGCGCCTGGTCGCCCGGCTGCATAACCACGTCGCCGCGCTCGAGAAGTTCCAGCTGGCCGCCGAAAATGCGAGCGAGCTAACCAACAGCAACGCGGAGCTCGACGCGACCGCCTAGTTTTGTCCCGCACGTGCGAGTCCTGATAGGCTTCTCGCCGGAGGGACTATGCGCCTGCTGTCTCGAGTGATTTTCGTCATCGGCCTCGCGGCCAGCGGCCCGGTGCTCGCCGACAAGAGCGCGGATGCCTCGTACAAAGAAGGGCTCGCCTTCAAGCAAGAGGGCAAGATCGACGAGGCGATCGCGGCGATGACGGATGCCGTCACCGTGAATCCGAAGCACGGCATGGCGTGGGCGTCGCTCGGCAGCCTGTACAAGCAGAAGAAGGACATCGCGAAGTCGATCGATGCCTACGAGCACGCGACGTCGCTGATCACCAAGGACGCGATCCTGTGGTCGAACCTCGGCACGGCGTACGCGAACTCGAATCCGCCGCGACTCGATGACGCCGCGCGCGCGCTCGAGACCGCGTGTCACCTCGACCCCAAGAACGCCGAAGTGCGCGCGTATCTCGGCACGGTCGAGCGCAAGAAGAACGACTACCCGAAGGCGATCCGGAACCTCGAGATCGCAGTGCAGCTCAAGCCCGACAACGCGGACTGGGAGCACAACCTCGGCGTCGCCTATCGCTACGCGAATCGCGACGACGACGCGATCGCGGCGTTCCAGAAGGCGATCGCGCTCGCGCCCGACGAAGCGGCGTTCCACTTCGATCTCGGCGTCGCGTATCGGCGCAAAAAAGATCCCGACCACGCGATCCCCGAATACGAGAAGGCGACCGCGCTTTCGCCCGACAACGCCGACGGCTGGTTCGACTTGGGCTTCATGTACAAGGAGAACCACGAGAACGACAAAGCGATCGTGGCGTTCAAGCACTACCTCGATCTGAAATCGGCGAGCGATCCCGACGGTGCGAAGCGCGTCACCGAGGAGTGCCAATCGCTCGGCGGTGACTGCGGCAAGCCGTCGAAGACCAAAGCGCCGAAAAAGTCGAAATGACGGCGTGATACGCTGAGTCGATGCGCATCAGCTGGCTGTCTGCGGAGGAGATCGCGGCGGCCCGGCGTGCGCTCACCGCGAACGGCGCGAGCTGGGATGATCATTTTCACCCGGAGTTCGAGGCGCCCGCCGAGCCGACCGACGTCGCGCTGCTCGACTGGCCGCACGTCACCGAGCACGTCGCGCGTGCCGAGCGCATCTCCGAGGTCGTGCGCGTGCAAGGCGTCGCGGCAGCGCGCGCCAAGTTCGGCGAGAGCCGCATCGCGATCGAAGCGGCGACGCTCGCCGCGGCGGCGCACGAAGACGAGGTGCTCGAGCTGCCGGAAGTGATCGGCGTGCTCGAGTGCCCGATCGATAGCTACGTGTTCTACGCGCCGTTTCTCGAGCTGTTGATCGAGAAATCGCGCGGCAACCTGGCGCCCGCCGTCTCGCACTACGAGCAGTTTGCCGACGCGTACGAGGCGGCGCTCACGCAAGTCCCGCACGGCAAGGCGCGCGTCGGCGCGATGCGCGACGGGCTCGCCGATCTCTTCGTCACCGCCGGCATGACCGAGCGCGCCGAGGCGCTGTTCGAGCGTCGCCACGAAGAAGATCGCGACGACGTCGCGGTCGCGCTGTCGGCGAGCCGCGCGTTTCTCGCCGCCGGTAGCGTCAGCCACGCGGTGCGCTGGCTCGGCGTCGCCGCCGGTCGCGCGCAGACCCTCGGCCGCGGCGATCTCGCGCAGCGCCTGCGCGACAAGCAGACGAACGTTCGCAAGCGACTCAGCTGAACGTCAGAGCAGTTTGCTAGCGTGCGCGCCATGGCAAAGGTCAAGGCACTGCCGCGCAGCAGACACGTCTGCCAGGCGTGCGGTCACGTCGAGACCAAGTGGCTCGGCCGATGCCCCGCGTGTCAGGAATGGAACTCGTTTGTCGAGGAATTCGCCGAATCGGCGGCGCCGCGGCCGAGCTCCGCAGGTGTCGCGATGGGCGTCGGGCCGCAGCCGATCGATCGGATCGGCGAGCTCGGCGGCGTGCGCAGGCCGGCCGGCATCGGCGAGCTCGATCGCGTGCTCGGCGGTGGCTTCGTCGCCGGCTCCGCCGTGTTACTCGGCGGCGATCCCGGCATCGGCAAGTCGACGCTGCTCGTGCAAGCGCTCGCCGGCCTCGCAACGCAGGGCCCGGTGCTCTACGCGACCGGCGAAGAATCGGTCGCACAAACGGCGATGCGCGCGCGGCGTGTGAATGCCGCGGTGTCGGCGCTCGCGCTGGTCGCCGAGACCGACGTCGAGAAGATCCTCGCGCACGCGCACGCGACCAAGCCGAGCGTGCTCGCCGTCGATTCGATCCAGACGGTGTACACGCCGCTGCTCGATTCGATTCCGGGCTCGCTCGCGCAGGTCCGCGAGTGCGCGAGCCGGCTCACGCAGTTCGCGAAGACGACCGGCACGCCTGTGGTGCTCGTCGGTCATGTCACGAAAGACGGCGGGCTCGCGGGCCCGAAGACGCTCGAGCACCTCGTCGATGTCGTGCTCCAGCTCGAGGGCGATGCCGGCCCCTATCGCGTGCTGCGCGCGCACAAAAATCGTTTCGGCTCGACGCAAGAGATCGGCGTGTTCGAGATGCGCGGCGGTGGCCTCGTCGAGGTCGCGAACCCGTCGGCGCACTTGCTCGCGGAGCGGCCGATCGGCGCGCCCGGCTCGGTCGTCGTCGCATCCGCGGATGGTGCGCGGCCGTTGCTCGTCGAGATCCAGGCGCTCGTCGCGCCGGCGGGTGCCGGGTTCGCGCGGCGCACGGCGGCCGGCGTCGATGGCAACCGCGTCTCGCTGTTGCTCGCGGTGCTCGCGCAACGCGCCGCGTGTGACGTGCTCGACCGCGACGTGTTCGTCAACGTCGCCGGCGGGCTCAAGCTCGCCGAGCCCGCGATCGATCTCGGCGTCGCGTGCGCGATTCACTCGTCGGCGCGCGGTCGCGCGATCGACGCGCACACGGTCGTGTTCGGCGAGATCGGGCTCGCCGGCGAGATCCGCGCGGTCACGTTGTGCGAGCAGCGGCTCGCCGAAGCTGCGCGGCTCGGCTTCAAGCGCGCGCTGATTCCGGCGCAGAACGCGAAGCTGCTCGGCGCCCGTGATCGTGCCGGGCTCGATCTGGTCTCGGTCGATCGATTGACGACGGCGTTCGGCGCGCTGTAGCGAGCGAGCCGGTCGCGGCGAAGCGCGCCCGACGACCTCAGCGGCGATTAGGATGTTCAGGGGTCTACGCCGTCGAGGCAGCGCGTTTTTGATCGCGACCGTCGCGGCCTTTGCCGTGCGCGAACGAATTGATCCCGCAGCTTTTGCAGAACACGTGGTCGATGTTGTGCTTGTTGAACTTGTAGCTTGCACTCACGGCGGCTTGACGCGCGCGAGTCGGTGGCTATCTCAAGCGTGTGTTGGATCGCTGGCGCTCGGCGGTGAGTGCGCCGAGCCGGGCCGGGCGCGTCGTGGGTTGGAGCTTGCTAGTGCCGTGGAACTGAAGTTCGCGATCACGACCGCTCGCGTGGTCGCACCTCGGCGATCGCTCGCGCGTGGGGCTGGGCCCCTTCGCTCGGAGCCTGCGGTGCGTCGGTGCCGGTTTGATTCGGCCGGCGGATGCTACTCGCTCGGAACCCACCCCACGCTGCTCGCTTTTCGCCGAGGCGCGATCACGCTCGCTGCTTGCGAACTTCAGATCCAGGCACTAAACCCAGAGATCACCTGGGTTGAACCCGATAGCCGGCGTGCTTGAAGAAGCGCCGGGAATGTTCGCGCGTGACGCGATAGCGAGCGCGCCGGACGACACGTCGCAACGCGTGTTTCTC
>DASXEF010000251.1:0-7852 GCA_036490255.1 Kofleriaceae bacterium | reverse complement strand
GCGGCTCGGTCGGCTCGAAGTACTGGACGGCAGGTGCAGCGCCAGCCGGGATCACGTTGCCGGCGCTGCTCATCAACTGTCGCGCGAACGCAGATCTGCACCTCACGATCGCGAGCAATCGCGACGACGCCGTGCCGTTTGCTCCAAAGACGTACAAGGTCGTCGAAGGCGATCGCGACATCGCCCTGATCGCGCGCGCCGGCTCGGGCATCCTCAAGCTCGTCGGCACGATCGACATCACCGCGTTCGACCATCACCACGTCGCCGGCACGTTCGACGTCACCGGTCCGCTGTTGAAGGGCGGCGCCGCGGTAACGCTCACGGGCAGCTTCGATTATCCGTGCCACGCGAGCGGCTGCTGAGCTCAGCGCGACGGGAGCTGCGCGAGCGCGCGATCGAGCCGCGTCGCGCCGGCGAGCAGCGGCGCTGCAAGCTCGCCCTTCGCGTCGAGCCGCGCCCGCACGGTGCGCAGCGTGAACTCGCGCGGATCGAGCCGCTTGCCAACTTCGTCCCAGCCGATCGGCGTCGAGACCGATGCACCGTCGACGGCGCGCAGCGAATACGGCGCGACCAGCGTCTTCGCGACGAACTGCTTGTGATCGACGAGCAAGCGGCCGCGTCGCTTGTCCTTCTCGTTTTCGAGCGTGACCTTGTCGGGCATGAGCCGCTCGATCAGCCGCGCGACACCGCGCGCGAAGGACTCGGCGGCGTCGAACGTGTGGCCGGGTGCGAGCGGCACGAGGATGTGCAAGCCGCGCTGGCCGCTGGTCTTGACGACGCTCGGCAGCTCGAGCAGCTCGAGCGTGCGGCGCACCGCGATCGCGACTTCGAGCAACTCGTCCCACCACGTCGTGCGATCGCCGGGATCGAGATCGAGCATCGCCCAGTCCGGTTGATGCAGCGTCGCGAGCCGCGAGCCGAAGCCGTGATACGTGAGCCCCGCTTGGTTGACCATGAACGCGAGCGCGTCGGGGTTTTCGATCACCATGCGGCGCACGCCGTCGACCCATGCCGCGCGCAGATAATCGGGCGCGCGTGGCGGCACGCGATGTTGGTACCAATCGAACTCGTCGATGCCGTCGGGCCAGCGCTGGATCACGACCGCGCGATCGAGCAAGTGCGGCAACATCGCCGGTGCGATCTGCGCGTAGTACGCGAGGATGTCGCGCTTGCAGATCGCATCGCGCGGGAACAGAACTTTGTCGGCGTTCGACAGCGGCGGCGGCGGCGACAAGCTGCGCTGCCAGTCGATCGGCGCGTTGCTCGTCGAGCGCGATGCCCAGCGCGCCGCGTAGTCGCCGTGACCGTGGCGCGCGACGACGCCGCGCAGGCCGAGACTCTTGGCAGCTGCGATCACGCGCGCGAGCTCGCCCGGCAGCGCCTCCGACATCATCACGTTTGCCGGCGCGTTCGCGAGTAGCTTCGCGAGCTGCGCGCGGCGCTCGGCGAGCGGGCGTGCGCGAAGATCGTCGTCGCCGTCCCATAGCAGGTCCCAGCAGATCAAGACGGCGTTCGCGACCGCGCCTTTTTGGACCGCGAGGCGCAACCGCTCGAACGACGGCACGCCGCGGTCGTCGAGGATGCAGATCACGCCGTCGATCGCGACGCGGTCGGAGCCGAGCTTCGTCAGCGCGAGCGCGAGCTGTGGGAACGCGTGCGTCCACTCGCGAAAATCGAGCGAGGCGAGCCGCGTCTGGCGACCGACGCGCGACGCGAGCACGCGATGACCGTCCCACGCGGGCTCGATCACGTCGCCAGCATCGGCGCCATCGACGATCGGCGTCCCCGTGAACTGGCGCGCGAACGTGAACACGACGTCGCCTTTCTGGGACGGCCGACGTGCTCGACGGCCCGCCATCAGCCCCAAGCCCGGCGAACGGCCTCGGCGATGCCGCCGCCGCTGCCGGCGACGCGATCGAGCGAGTCGCTCGCTTTCGAGCTCACCGCTTCGGGTGCGCCGGCCATCACGAACGAGCGGCCGGCGACCTCGAACATCGGCACGTCGTTGAACCAATCGCCGACCGCGACGGCCTCGGCCGGCGTGCAGCCGGCGAGCGTGCACAGCTCGGCGAGCGCGGTGCCCTTCGACGGCCCGGCCGCCCGCGCGAGCACCGCGTGCTTGCCGGGCACGCGACCGACCGAAAAGCTCACCGAGAACAGGCGATCGGCGTGGACGCGCAGCGCGGCATGCGCGGCGGCCACTTGCTCGGGTTCGCCGATCGCGACGGCGGCGAGTGGCCGATTCGCCCACACGCTCGGCGCGTGCGCGGCATCGACGACGTTCATGTTCGGCGACCACGTCGTGACGTAGTGCGCGTACGGCTCGCCGTCGCGATCGTGATGGATCGCGTCGTGATCGAACACGAAGCTGGCGAGCCCATGGTCGGAGAATGTCGTGCGCAACAGGGCGGTCTGGTCGTCCGCGAACGCGTGGTGGGCGAGCGTGGTCTGCGAGTCGACGTCGATCAGGTGACTGCCCTCGACGCAGGCGATGGTGCCGGCGATGTCGCAGGCCCGGGCCGCGCCCAGCGAGCCCGAATACAATCGGCCTGTCACGATCGTTACGGCCACACCGGCACGCTGTAATTCTGCAATAGCAGCGCGGTCCCGGTCGTCGACGCGCCCGTCGCTGCGGAGCAGCGTGCCGTCGAGGTCCAGCGCAAGGAGCCGGTACTGCAAAGCCGGCCCATCGTAGCACTGGCATGCCGTGTCGCCCGATACTAGGATGGGCTGTGCGCGAGGAGCTGGCGAGGAGCCTGCCCGCGGGCGTCGATCGCGCCCGCGTGGATGATGCGATCGCGCGCATCGCATCGGCCGGTCACACCGCGTGGCCATCGGTGCCGCTGGCCGACGACGCGATCGCGACGCGGCTGGTCGCGCGGCTCGCCGCCGACCCGGAAATGCACCTCGAAGAGCTGCGCGACGGCGATCTCTATCTGGCGTTCGCGCTCGAGTCGGGTGATCCGGCGGCGGTGAGGGCGTTCGAGACCTCGCTCGTGCCGCAGATCGACGTCGCGCTGCGCCGGCTGCGGCTCGCGGGCGGCACCGCCGACGAGGTCAAGCAAGCGTTGCGCGTCGAGCTGCTTGCCGGGCCCGAAGCGAAGATCGGCGATTACGCCGGCCGCGGCGATCTCGCGGCGTGGCTGCGGATCAGCGCGACGCGCAAGGCGTTCAAGCTGGTCAAGCGCGCCGATCGCGAAGAGACGCTCGACGAGATCTTGCTCGATCACTGGCCGGGTGCCGGCAGCGGCGCGTCGAATCCCGAACGCAAGCACATGCGTACGACGTACACGGCGCAGCTCAAAACGGCGATCCGCGAAGCGTTCGCCGCGCTCGAAGTTCGCCAGCGCAATCTACTTCGCCAGCACATCCTCGACGAGCTGACGATCGACGATCTCGCGAAGCTGTATCGCGTGCATCGCGCGACGTGCGCGCGCTGGCTCGCCGACGCGCGCGCCGATCTCGGCAAGCAAACGCGCAAGCGCCTGGTCGCCGCGCTCGGCACGCCGAGCGACGAGCTCGAGAGCGTGCTGCGCTTTCTCGACAGCGACATCGAGCTGTCGATCTCGCGCATCTTGAGCTCGCGATGACGTGCCCTGCGCCGGAGCGTTTGCTCGCGTTCGCGTCGGGCGAGCTGTCGGACGATCAATCGGCGTCGGTCGAAGAGCACATCGATTCGTGCAACGACTGTCGCGCGGCGCTGTCGAGCGCGGCGCGCGGCGATGTCGCGCCGAAGTTCGGCCGCTACCGCATCGACACCGTGCTCGGCTCTGGCGGCATGGGCATCGTCTATCGCGCGTGGGATCCGCAGCTCGCACGCGCGGTCGCGATCAAAGTCGTCAAGCGCGCGAGCGACGACGCGACCGGACGCGCGCGGCTCGTTCGCGAAGCGCAAAGCCTCGCGCGGCTGTCGCATCCGAACGTGTGCCACGTCTACGACGTCGGCACCGACGGCGACGAAGTCTGGGTCGCGATGGAATTGATCGACGGCGTGTCGCTGCGCGAGTGGGTGGTCGATCGCCCAAAACACGACGCCGGCGTGCTCGACGTATTGCTCGGCGCGGCCGAAGGCATCGCCGCCGCGCACGCCGCCGGCATGATCCATCGCGACGTCAAACCCGAAAACGTCCTCGTCACGCGCGACGGCCGCGCGATCGTCACCGACTTCGGGCTCGCGCGCGGCGGCGACTACGTGGATCCGAACGCGTCGACGCTCGTCTCCGATCCGAACCTGACGTCGACCGGCGCGATCGCGGGCACGCCGGCGTACTTGGCGCCCGAGCAGCTCACCGGCGATCCGATCGACGATCGCGTCGATCAGTTCGCGTGGGCGGTGATGGCGTGGGAGATGATCGCCGGCAGCCGGCCGTTTCCGATCGTGTTCGCGCTGCGCGTCGATGCGGTGCGCGCCGGCGTCACGCCACCGCCGACGATGAACAAGCGGATCGCGACGGTGCTGACGCGCGCGCTCCAGCTGTTGCCTCGCGATCGCTACGGCTCGATGCGCGAGCTGATCGAAGATCTCCGCGCGCCGGCGCCGAAGCGACGCGAGCGGACGAAGCGCACGCCGGTGTTCGTCGGGTTGGGCGCGCTCGTGCTCGGCGGCGCCGCGGTCACGCTGTGGCAGACCAAGCCGAAGGAAGCCATCCACGTCGCGCAAACGCAGCCGGCTCCGCCGACGATTCCCGCGACGATTCCGGCGACGATTGCGCCACCGCCGGCGCCGACGCCGACCGCGATTCCGACGCCACCGCCGCCGGCGCCGACCGCGACGAGGCCGGTCGTCACGACGAAGCCGAAGCCGAAGCCGACGGTCGTCGCGGTCGCAAGACCGGCGCAACCGACGCCGCCGACGCCGCCGACGCAAACGCAGGCGATCGTCGCCGTTCAGGACACCGGCACCGCCGTCGCGCCGAGAGCACTGCGGCCGTTGCGCCGCGATGCTGCGATCGCGTCGATGCTCGCGTTTTGTCGCATCCCTTCAGATCCGTCGCATCTCGAGCCGGGGATGCACAGCCTCGGCATCGTCGACTGGGGCAAGGTCACGAGCGTCGCCGTCGAGCACGGCTCGTTCGACGGCGATGCGATGGCCGATACGATCATCGCGATCGCCGGCCATCGCGATCACTATCGCATCGAGCGCGAGATCGGCGCGGGCGGGATCCTCGGCTCGATGGACGTCAACGTCGGCGATGTCGTCGCGCTTTGCGCCGACCGCGAGCCGTCGAACCTCTACAACTGGACCGGCGGCGCGACCGTGCCCGTGACGAGCGCGCTCGACATTCACGGCGACGTCCAGATCGCCGAGCCCGCGAAGTACAAGGCGCTCTACGTCCGCGACATCGATCTCGCCGCGCAAGGCTCGAGCAATCACGTCACGCTCGCGAGCGACCGCAAGTACTTCGTGCGAACCAAGAGCCAGGGCAAAGTCGACGGGCTGGTCCAGATGGACCGCTGGTTTCTCGCCGTGCCGCCGGGTCTGGCCGGCACCGACCAGATCGAGAGCGGCAAGTGGGTGTGGCTCGTGTTGGACCGCCCGGAGCTGATCAGCGCGCCCGATGGCGGTCGCCCGCGTTTCGTCATGCACGCCGTCGAGGTGATCCCCGAAGTCTTGCCGTAGCTTGGGCGATCTCCGGCGAATTCCTGCGACCGAATGACACGTCGCGGCTCGTAGGTGCATGAAGCCGACCGTCGCCGCAATCCTCTCCACAACCCTCATGGCCTGCTACGGCGCTGCACCGCCGAAGCCGCCCGTCGTGCCGCTACCTGCCATCGCGACCGGCGCACAGATCAACGTCCAGTCCGAGTCCAACACGCAGATGGAAAGCGTGGCTCACCAAGCGCGCACGTGCGCGTCGGATGGCACCGGCTGCGTCGTTACCAGCTACGACACGACCGAGCCCGTCACCCGCACGCACTCGACCGCGACGTACAACGATCAACCGATCTCGTACGCGCAGTTCAACGTGTTGACCGATCCGAAGTGGAACGACAAGCTCACGCAGCTCGACGATCTTTCGGTCAAGTGCCATCGCGCGAACTATCCGCGCTACGCGGGCATCGCGCTGATCGCGGTCGGCATCGTCGGCGGCCTCATCGCCGGCGCGGCCGGTGGTGGCGCGGGCGCCGAAGACGGCCTGATCTACGGCGGCGCCGGCTTGGGCCTCGCGTCGTACGCGCTCGGTTATCTCGCGTTCGGCGGCCGCGACTGCGTCGAGGCGCGCGGGCTCTACAACGAGATGAACATGACGAATGCGATGTCGGAGAACGTCGTCGAGGGCGCCGATCTCGCCGCGCAGATGAAGACGCTCGCCGAGCAATTCAACGCGACGCACAAGAACGGCTCGGCGAAGCTCGAGATGCGCACCAAAGGTCAGGAGTAGATCCCATGCTCGGTCGGTACGACAGCTGGCGGCTCGCGTGCTTCTTGGCGAAGCAGGATTCGCGCGAGCCCAAACTCTTCGCCGAGCTCGAAGCGCGCGGCATCTCCGAAGACGGTATCGGCGAGATGCTCGCGCTCGCGGCGTGGGCTGCGATCGTGATGAACGGCCGCGCGGTCGCCGACGCGAGCGATGTCGAGACCGCACTCGAAGTCGCGCAGCGTGCACAGTTGCTCGACGCGCGCGATATCGCGACACGCCGCCGCGCGCTCGTCGCGTACGCCTGAGTCCCGCCGGCGACGGCTAGTCGCGCGGCCGGTGGCAAGCGCCGTCGAGCCGATTTGTGCTCCCAGACGCGCTCCGCCGTGGCACGGCCGATGCTCACTCTCGGCGCATGACGACGATCACCACCGACGAGCTCGCCACCATCTGTGGCGGAGCCCAGCTCGATCCGAATGTCCCGTTGCGCTCGCGCGATCACTTCGTCGCGAAGTGCGGTCCACAGATCGACGCGTACACCGCGGCGCGCACACAAGCGGCTGCCACGCCGCTCGATACGCGCAAAGAGATCGATGCGGCTGCCGCCGGGCGCTCGCTCGCGGTGTGCGCGATGAAGAACCACTTCGAGCCGTTGCCGCAGTGGCGGTTCGCGACGCAGTCGCGGCGATAGCTCAAGGCACGCGGGCGAGCCGCAGCGTCAGCGGCCAGCGAATCGTACGGCGCTCGTGATCGTCGGGCCATTCGTGCGCGAGCTCGGCGACGAACGCATCGAGCGGTGCACTGCCGCGCTCCGCGACGAGCTTCGCGGTCGCCGACCACGTCGTGACGTAACCGATCAGCTCGGCGCGCGTCCATTCAGCTCGCATCGCGACTTTCGGCGCGGTGAGCTCCGGCCACGGCCACACGAGATCGCGATAGCCGTTTTCGACATGGCGCCGCTCGGGCGGCCAGAATCCGGCGAGCGTCTCGAAGTAGTAGCGGTGGATCGATGGCGCGTCGTCGACCTCGATGATGCCGTAACTGACGAGCGCGACCACGCCGCCGGGCTTGGCCACGCGCGCGGCCTCGGCGACGAAGCGCGGCCAGTCGAACCAGTGCGCGGCTTGTGCGGCGACTGCGAGATCGACGCTCGCGTCGGCGAGCGTGCTCGCTTCCGCAGTCGCGCGGCGATACTCGACGTTCGCGAGCTTTGGCGCGTTATCGAGCTGACCTTGCGACGGGTCTGTCCCGATCACGCGCGCAAACTCGGGCGCGAGACTTTGCGTCAGCTGGCCGGAGCCACAGCCGATATCCCACGCGAGCTCGCGCGCGCGGCACAGCTCGGTGAGCTCGGCGGCAAGCTCGTTCGGATAGTGCGGGCGGTACGCGGCGTATTGGTGGGCGACGGCGGTGAAGTCGAATGTCATGGGTACCGGGCTTGGATGCCCAGACCCAGCTCGAAGTCGCCGGAAAGCCACCGCACGAAGCCGATC
>DASXEF010000105.1:0-1945 GCA_036490255.1 Kofleriaceae bacterium | reverse complement strand
CCACCACCGCGCCTGAGCTAGCCGCCGACGAGCCCGCCGAGCCCAAGGCTCCGAGCTTCGACGATCTCGGCCTCCACCCCGACGTCAAGCAAGCGCTCGACGACATGGGCTACTTCACGCCCACGCCCGTGCAAACGGCCGTGTTCGCGCCGGTCACGGCGGGCAAAGATCTGCTCGTCCAATCGCGCACCGGCACCGGCAAGACGACCGCGTTTGGCCTGCCGCTGATCAACCGCATCGTGCCGGCGCATCGCCAGCCGCAAGCGCTGATCCTCGCGCCGACGCGCGAGCTCGCGCTTCAAGTCGCTCGCGAGCTCACGCAGCTCGGCAAGCACCGCGGCATCATCGTCGAGCCGATCTACGGCGGCGCACCGATCGGCAAGCAGATCGGCGCGCTCAAAGACGGCGTCCACATCATCGTCGGCACGCCGGGCCGCGTGCTCGATCACATCGGCCGCCGCACGCTCGACTGCAAGACGATCAGCACGCTGATCCTCGACGAGTGCGACGAGATGCTGTCGATGGGATTCCTCGAGGACATCGAGCGCGTCACGTCGTACCTGCCCGAGAAGCACCAGACGCTGCTGTTCTCGGCGACGATGCCGCAAGAGGTCGAGCGCTACGCGCGCCGGCACATGAAGACGGCCGAGAACCTGTCGCTGTCGCGTGACTCGACGACGGTCTCGGACATCCACCACGAATACTTCATCGTCAGCGGCATCGCGCGCACGCGCGACCTGCTGAAGGTGATCCTGCTCGAGAACCCCGAGAGCGCGATCATCTTCTGCAACATGCGCAACGAGACGACGATGATCGCGAAGTTCCTGCAGAAGCAGGGGCTCGACGCCGAGCCGTTGTCGAGCGATCTGTCGCAAGCCGATCGCGAGCGCGTGATGGCGCGGACAAAGGCGAAGAACCTGCGATTCCTCGTCGCGACCGACGTCGCCGCGCGCGGCATCGATATCTCGAACCTGTCGCACGTGATCAACTTCACCGTGCCGGAGTCGCCCGAGATCTACGTCCACCGCACCGGCCGCACCGGCCGCGCCGGCAAGAAGGGCACGGCGATCTCGCTCGTCGGCCCGCGCGAGCTCGGCAACTTCCGCTTCATCCGGCTCACGTTCAGCATCAAGCCCGACGAGAAGGTCATCCCGAAGGACGACATCTTCATCGGCAAGCTCAAAGTCCCGCTGCCGCCGCTCGGCAGCCCGACGCCGCCCGATCCGGTCCAGATCCTGATCCGCGGCGTGCCGCAGACGCCGAGCGACCTCGAGCGCCAGATCTTCGAAAAGCTCTACACGACGGCGAACGGCAAGCGCGTCCTCGCGCAGCTCGTCGCCGAGAAGCTCAACACGCTGTCGACGCGCACGTCGCCGCGCAAGCGGCCCGAGCGCGCCGAGCGGCCAGCCGGTGACGAACAGCTCGTTGAAGGCGGCGCCGAGCGTCCGCGCTTCGACGGCCCGCGTGACGATCGCGGCCCGCGCGAAGACCGCGGCCCGCGCGAAGATCGCGGCCCGCGCGAAGATCGCGGCGACCGTCCGCGCTTCGACCGCGACCGTCCGCGCTTCGCCGACGGCGAGCGTGGTCCGCGTGAAGACCGTGGCCCGCGTGAAGATCGTGGCCCGCGTGAAGACCGCGGCCCGCGTGAAGATCGTCCGCGCTTCGCCGACGGCGAGCGTGGTCCGCGTGAAGATCGTCCGCGCGAGGACCGTGGTCCGCGTGAAGACCGCCCGCGTGAAGACCGCCCGCGTGAAGATCGTCCGCGTGATGAACGCGGCCCGCGCGAAGATCGCGGCGAGCGCCGCTTCGACCGCGATCGCGATCGCGGCGACCGCCATCGCGACCGTGATCGTCGCCCCGAGCGCACGAACGACGCGCCCGTCGCGCCGGTCGCCGAGGCCGCACAGGACTCGACCGCGCCCGTGATCGCGACCGAGACCGCGAG
>DASXEF010000058.1:0-13278 GCA_036490255.1 Kofleriaceae bacterium | reverse complement strand
GCTCGACTTGGAGACGCGTGTTCATCTCCATGAAGTAGAAGCTGCCGTCGGTGTCGAGCAGATACTCCATCGTGCCGACGTTCGTGTAACCGATCGCGGCGATCGCGTTGACCGACGCGGCCGTCATCTTCTGGCGCACCGATTCGGGCAGCGCCACCGACGGGGACTCTTCGATCACCTTCTGGTGACGGCGCTGGATCGAGCACTCGCGCTCGCCGAGGTGCGTGTAGTGACCGTGCTTGTCGCCGATGACTTGGATCTCGATGTGGCGCGGCCGCTGGCAGTACCGCTCCATGAACATCTCGGGATTGCCGAACGCGGCTTGCGCTTCGGTGCGTCCCATCGCCCACGCTTCGAGCAGCTTCTCTTTTTCGTAGACGATCTTCATGCCGCGACCGCCGCCGCCGGCGCTCGCTTTCAAGATCACGGGAAAGCCGATGCGCTCGGCGCTCTCGAGCAGCGTGACCTCGTCGTGGATTCCGCTCGTGCCCGGCAGCATCGGCACACCGGCTGCGGCCATCGCCGCGCGCGCGCGGATCTTGTCGCCCATCAATCGCATCGCGTCGGGCGGCGGACCGATCCAGGTCAGACCGCACTTGCGACAGACGTCGGCGAAATCGGCGTTCTCGGACAGAAAGCCGTAGCCGGGATGAACCGCATCGGCGCCGGTGACTTCGGCGGCCGAGATGATCATCGGCACGTTCAAGTAGCTCGCCTTCGACGGCGGCGGGCCGATGCACACGGCCTCGTCGGCGAACTTGACGTGCAGCGCATCGGCATCGGCCGTCGAGTGCACGGCCACGGACGCGAGGCCGAGCTCCTTGCACGCGCGGATCACGCGAAGCGCGATCTCGCCTCGATTCGCGACGAGGACTTTCTTGAACATGGTCTAGACCGCGATCTTGAACAGCGGCTGGCCGTATTCGACCGCCATGCCGTCCTCGACGAGGATGGCCGTGATCGTGCCGCCGAGATCGGCTTCGATCTCGTTCATCAGCTTCATCGCTTCGACGATGCACAGCACCTGGCCCTTGTCGATCTTGTCGTTCAACGAGACATAGTTCGGCGAGTCCGGGTTCGGCTTGCGATAGAACGTGCCGACGAACGGCGACGTCACGATGTGTGCTTTGTCGTCGATCACCGGGGCGGGCGCAGGCGCGAACGCCGACGCCGGCGCGGCTGGCGCAGCCATCGGAGCGTGCGCGATCGGCGCGTGCATCGCGACGGGCGCCGCGGCTGCCATCACGATGCCGCCTCGGCGGATCGTGAGCGTGGTGTCTTTGGTGTCGACGATCAGCTCGGACAATCCGTGCGAGCTGGCGATTTCGGCGAGCCCGCGCGCGAGCGTGACCAGCTCGTGCTCGGCATTATTTGCCCGCTCGTTTCGCTCGTCGCTTTCGCGGTTTGGTTTGGGCTGCTTGGCCATGAGAGCGCCTCGTACTTTCCACGTGTGCGAGGGCCGCGTCCAGGCCTAGGTAGTAGCTTTGTGCGCGAAAGCCGCTGATCACTCCGACGCAGCGCGCCGCGGTGAGCGATTCGTGGCGGAACGATTCGCGCGCGTAGATGTTCGACAGATGAACCTCGATCGTCGGAATCGCGACCGCGTCGATCGCGTCGCGGATTCCGATCGACGTGTGGCTGTAGCTGCCCGGGTTGATGACGATCGCGTCGGCCCAGCCGCGGCTGCGCTGGATCAGATCGATCAGCTCGCCTTCGATGTTGCTCTGTGCGCAGCGCACCTCGGCGCCGCGCGCTTTCGCGAGGCGAGCCAGCTCGGCATCGATCGACGCGAGCGTGATGTTGCCGTAGTGCTCGGGCTCGCGCGTGCCGAGCAGGTTCAGGTTCGGACCGTGGAGAACTTGGATCCGAGTCATCAACGCGGCTAGAGCGCGGCGGACAACGCGGGCTGAGCCATCCGAGCCAAGAAGCGCGCCTTGCCGACGTTACCTTCGGGCGAGACCGCGACGGCGACGAAGTACTGCGGCGAGATCATGCGGCACACGAGGACGAGCCGCTGCGCCTTCACCGAGAGCTCTTCGAGGCCGCCGACCGCCAGGCTATCGCCGGCTTTCTTGACCTGGCCGATGATGAACGAGAACTCCATCCCGACCGTCGTGACGTCGAGCTTGTCGCGCTGACGGACGTAGGTATCGACGGGGATGCCATCGAGCCCCATCACGACCGCCGCGATACCACCGTCGACGTGATCGACGATCTTTCTGAGCGCTTCGGCAAACATGCAATGAAAAGGGTACTGCAACTCGCGCGGCGATCGCCAGCGAGCGCGCGGTTTTACATTGTAGCGACGGCTGGGCAGACGAGCACGGCATCGCTACCGCTACCGGCCTCGCAGCACGTCGTGATCCCGTCTTGATACGGATTGCACGGATTGCCCGCGTTCACGCTCGCGGTGAGCCCCGCGCACGGACCGACGTCCTGCGCCACGCAAGGCGCGCCCTCGGGACACACGGTGACCTGATAGCCGAACGGCTCGGCGTTGACGCGACCGCCGCCTTCATTGCCGAAGATGACGACGTTCGCGATGATCTCGGTGTCCGTCGTCCCGCTCTTGAACTGCGACAAGATGTCGGTCGGGATCAGCGGAAACGATACGTTGAGAAAACCGCCGGGCTCGATCGTGCCGGCGATCGTCGTCGTGAACTGCGCAGCCGCCGACGGCAGCGACACGTTCTGGCCGCCGGTCGACGCCGTCAACGTGACGTCCGCGCCTTGCAGCAGGATCGACCGATCGACGTTCTCGCCGGATCCCGCCGCCGTGATGCGACTCTCGATCAGCGGCGTGAGCAGATACGGATCGGGCGAGCCCGCGTAGATCTCGCCTTGCGAGAACGACGGCTGCGTCGAATCACCGGTGAACGTGCAGCTCGTTCCGCTCGGTGCGGTGTTGGCGAGCACGACCATTCCCTCGTCGCCGTTTTTGGCGCAACCGAGGGCAACGAACAACACGAGCACTGGGAACCGGCGCATGCCGAAAATCGTATCAAGGTGCGAGAGCAGGGCGCAAAATTCTGCCTAGCTCCGCGACGGTTATCTCGGCCAACTCACACCGGCCTACGTCGCGGATGGCGATGAACCGAAGTTTGTCACCCACACGCTTCTTGTCGACCCGCACCAGGTCGAGCACCTCTGGGACGAGATAACGATCGAGCTCTACGAGCATTCCCGTGCGGCGTAGCGCCTCGACGACCTCGGTTTCGAGCCCGCTGCGGGCCATGCCGAGCGCCGCCGAGACCCGGCATGCAGCGACGAGGCCGAGCCCGACGGCCTCGCCGTGAAGCAACCCCGAGGCCGTCTCGATCGCGTGGCCGATCGTATGGCCCAGGTTGAGCAGCGCGCGGTGCCCGCTGCGCTCGAGCTCGTCGCGGCCGACGACCGCGGCTTTATAACCGACCGATCGCGCGATCACGTCGCGTAACGCGGCCGGGACGTCGCCGCCGTCGTGCGCCCACGCGGCGCACGCGTCGACCGCGGTCCACAGCTCGCCGCCGTCGAGCAGCGCGTACTTCCATAGCTCGCCGAAGCCGGCGCGGCGCTCGCGCTCGGGCAAGGTCGCAAGCGTTTTCAGCGCGCATGCGACGAGCTTCGGCTGGTGAAACGCGCCGACGAGGTTCTTGCCGGCGGGCAGATCGACGGCAGTCTTGCCGCCGATCGCGGCATCGGTCATCGCGACGATCGTCGTCGGCAATTGCACGACCGGAATGCCGCGAAATAGCGTCGCCGCGACGAACCCCGCGAGATCGCCGACGACGCCGCCGCCCAGCGCGACGATCGCCGACGACCGATCGAGCCCGCGCTCGATCAGCGCGGTGCACAGCCGCTCGTACGTCGCGAACGATTTGCTCGCCTCGCCGGGTGCGATCGCGAGCTTGACGACGTCGCGCTCGATCGCCGCCTCGGCGGCGGCCCCCCAATGTCCGGCGACGCGATCGTCGCTGATCAGCGCGATGCGCGTCGCGTGCTGCAAGACGTCGCCGAGCTGCCAATCGTCGTCGACGACGATCGGATACGTGCGGTCGCCGAGCGCAACCAACGTCGCGTCGCGTGACGACGCGGTCAGCCACGCCCGCTCCACCGCGGCGACCTCGCGCACGACTTCGCTCACCGTGCGCTCGACCGTACTGACGACCACGTGCGCGCGGCGATACGTTTGCGCGCGCGTCGCGAACAGCGCATCCGCGTCGGCGAGCAACGGCCGCGGTTGGCCGCCGGCGGCGCGAGCTCGTGCGTGCGCGACGTCGACACCGAGCGCGACCACGAGACCGGCGGCGCGCATCCGCGCGAGGTTGTCGCCGAAGCTCGCCGCGCCACCACCGGTCGCGACGACATCGGCGGTCGCGCGCTCGATCACGGCCGCGAGCGCGGCGGCCTCGCGGCGGCGAAACTCGGGTTCGTCACGCGCGACCAACGACGCGACCGGCTCGCCCATCGCCGTGATCTCGTCGTCGAGATCGACGAAGCGACGATTCGTCTGCGCTGCGAGCTCGCGGCCGACCGACGTCTTGCCGGCGGCCATGAACCCGATCAGGAAGAGCACCGACGAAGCTTAGCCGCCGTTGCCGCTCGGAGCACCGCCGCACGTCAGGTTCGCGCGGTTGACGATGCGCGGCGTGATGAACACCAAGATCTCGGTGCGGTTATCGGTCTCCGTGCGCTTCTTGAACAACCAGCCGAGCACAGGGATATCGCCGAGGAACGGCACCTTGTTGTAGGACAAGCCGGTGTTGCGCGTGTAGATACCGCCGAGCACCGCCGTCTCGCCGTCGTTGACGAGCATGTACGTGTTCGCGGTCTTCGTGAGGATCGTCGGATCGCCACGAGCACCGGTATCGACGAAGTCGGGCTGGTCGTTCGTGATCTTCAGGTCCATGCCGACCGCGCAATCGCGATACGACACGTTCGGCGTGACGTCGAGCGAGAGGTTCGCCTGCACGAACTGCGTGTTCGTACCGGCGGCCGACACGACCGAGATCGGGATCGACGTACCTTGGCTGATCTTCGCCGCGTGGTTGCTGAGCACCGTGATCTTCGGCGACGAGATGATGCGGACGTTGCCGGTATCTTCAGCGGCCGACAGGCGCAAGTTGATGTTGAGGTTGCCGCCGATCGAGCCGAGTGACAGGCCGAGCGCGCCACCCTCGCCGGTGCCGACCGTCGCCGGCAAGTTCACCGCGAAGTCCGACGGCGACGCGCTGACGCCGCTCGCGTTCGTCGTCTGATCGTCGGCACCGCCGGCAGCGCCGATGCTCGACGGGAACGTCAGGCCCGTCGCGTTACCGCCGCTCGCACCTGCCGCGGCGTTGCCGCCCCACTGGATGCCGAAGCTGCGCGAGAACGTCGAGTCTGCCTCGACGATGCGCGCTTCGATCGAGATCTCCGGCGTCTGCGTGTCGAGCTTGATCGCGAGCTTCGCGATCTCGGCGCGATTGCCGGCAACGTCGTTGATGATGAGCGTGTTCGTGCGCTTGTCGACCTGGAGGTGGCCCTTGCTCGACAGCAAGTCGGCGAGCTTGAGGCGGAGATCATCGGCATTCGCGTAGTTCAGCGTCACCGTCTCGGGCCGCGGCGCTTCGGCCTTGAGCGACGCCTCGCGACGCGCGGCCTCGGCTTCATCCTCGGCGTCGAGCGTCTTGCGCTCGGCGATGCGATAGATCGTGCCGTCCTTGCGGTACCACAAGTTGTGCGACGACAAGATGACCTCGAGCGCCTCGTCCCACGGCACGCGCGACAACTTCACGGTGACCTTCGGGTTGATCGTGTCGGGGATGACGATGTTGATGTGACCGACGTCCTGGATGATCCGCAGCGCCTCGTTGAGCGGCGCGTTGTCGAAGTCGATGTCGACGGGCGCGCCGTGATAGATGTGCCTGCGCGAGCCCTGCGCCGGCAACTGCGCGACCGATTGCTGAGCGATCGGCGTCGACGCCGCGCCGAAGCCACCGACGACCGGCGACGGCACGTTCGTCGTGCGCATCGCGTGTCGCGTCGGCTGATCGAAGCGCCAGTGCACGACGCCCGCGTCGCGGTCGACGGTCGGCGTCGCGGCCTGCCCGAGCTCGGCGACGAGCCGCACACGATTCGGATCCTTGCGGTCGCGGAACGACGACACCGCCTTGACCGGGCCGCCGAACTTCGACACGTCGAGCGTGCGCTCGAGCTTCGCGCCGAGCTCCGCGTGATCGACGATCAGCTCGACGTGCGACGGCGTGACCTCGCCGACCGTCACGACCGCGTCGTCGCCGACCGCGATGTCGACCTGTTGCGTGTCGCCGCCCTTGAAGTCGATCGATCCGATCTTCGCGATCTTCGTCGACTTCGTCTGCGCGACCTGCTGCTGAACTTTCGCGGCATCCGCCTTCGCCTGCGCGTCGGCGTTCGCCTTTGCTTTCAGCTGCGCGTCGGCGAGCGACTGCTGCGTCGCGGCCTTCTGTTGATCGAGTGCCTCGAGCTCGTGCTCCTCGGCGCTACGGCGCTTCGCGAGATCGGCGCGCCGCGTCTCTTCGCGATCGGCGGAGTCGCGCGCCTGCGTCGCTGCTGTCTCGAGCCGCGACGATTCGGCTTGCTGCTGCGCGACGGCCTTGCGGCGATCGACGAGCTCGTCCTCGGCGTGTTTGCGATCGGCCGCGAGCTTCGCGAGCTCGACCTTCGCGGAATCGAGCTCTCGCGCGCTCGCCTTGTGCGCTTCGGCGGCGGCGATCGTCGCCTGCTGCTTCGCCTCGGCCTCTGCGCGCGCTTCGAGATCTTTTGCGGCGCGTTCGGCGTCGAGCCGGCGCGTCGTCAGCTCGTCGAGCGAGCGCTCGGCGCTGGTCTTGGCGGCAAACGCGGCCTGCGCGGCGGTCTCCGCGACCTGGCGCTGCTTGTCGGCGGCGTCGCGTGCGAGCTGTGCCGAGCGCGCGGCGGCGAGCGCGGCTTGGCGCTGCGCCTCGGCGTCGTCGCGATCGCGCTCGGATTGCGTCTTGCGCTTCGCGGCATCGGTCGCCGCGACTTCGGCATCGCTACGTAGTTTCGCGGCGGCTTGCGCGGCCGCTTCGGCCTCGCCGCGCCGGCGCGTGGCATCGCTCGCCGCGGCTTCTGCTTCACCACGACGACGCGTGGCATCGCTCGCATCGGCGACGGCCTGCGTGCGCTGCGCTTCGACGCTCGCGAGCGTCGTCCGCGTCTTGTCGAGCTGCGTCTTCGCAGCTGCCGCGGCTTGCTCGGCGGCAATGCGCTGCGCACCGGCAGCGTCGGTCGCGTGCTTCGCCTGCGCGAGGCGATCTTCAGCGGTCTTCGCGTCGGCGGCGAGCCGTGCGCGATCGGTCGCCGCAGCGCGGTCGCGTGCGTCTTGCGCCTGCTTGACGGCGGCGAGCGCGACATCGCGCTCGTGTTGCGCCTGCATCGCATCGAGCCGCGCGGCGTCTTCGCGAGCGAGCGCGGCGGCATTCGCAGCGCGCGCGTGATCCTCGAGCTGCTGCGCGTCGGCCGACTTCTTGTCGAGCGCCGCGAGCTTGCCGTTCGCGTCGTCGAGGAGCTTCTGCGCCGCTTGCTTGTCGGCGGCGGCGGCCATGCGCGCCTGTTCGGCGTCGGTCTTCGCTTTCGCGGCATCCGCCTTCGCACGTGCGGCTTCGTCGCGTGCGGTCGCGGCATCGCTCTTCGCCGCGGTCAACGCACCGCCGACCCGCGTCGCTTCGGCGCGAGCTTGCTCGGCCTCTTTACGTGCCTCTTCGGCATCGCGCTTCGCTTGCTCGGCTTCGGCGCGCTCCGCGATCAGCGCCTTCTCAGCGGCCGCCGTCTGCTTCGCGGCATCTTGCTTCGTCTGCTCGGCCTCGGCGCGCTGCCTCGTCGCATCGGCCGAGAGCTTCGCGGCATCCGCCGATTGCTTCGCGGCATCCGCCGATTGTTTCGCCGCGACGGTCTTCGCTTGCGCGGCATCGGTCTTCGCGCGCGTCGCTTCGGCGCGAGCCTGCGCGGCATCGGCCTTCGCGCGCGTCGCTTCGGCGAGCGCGTCTTGCTTCGCCTGTTCGGCGGCTTTGCGCGTGCGGTCGGCTTCGGTTTGCGCGACGGTCGCAGCCTGGCGCGCGGCGTCTGCATCGGCTTGCGCCTTCGCCGCGGCTTGCTGCGCGTGCGCGACGTCGGTCGCGCTCGTCGCATTCTTCTGACGAACCTGGTCGGCCGCGCGCTGAGCCGCATCGGCTTTCGCCGTCTGCTCGGCGGCCGTCTTGCGCAAGCGCTCGGCTTCCGCCTTCGCCGCGTCGGCTTCGGCGCGACTCGCGTCGGCTTGTTGTTGCGCGCTCGCTCGCGCGTGCTCGGCCTGATCGGCGAGCTGCTTCGCGCGCTCGCTCTCGGCCTGCATGCGAGCGAGATCTTCCGGGCTCGCCGTCTTCGGCGCCGGATCTCGCGCGGTGACGACGATCGTCACCTCGTTATCGACCGTCTTGACGTCGTAGCGTCCAGGTCGTGCGAGCGTGACGATCACGCGCACCGTCCCGTCGTCGAGCTGCTGCGCCGCGATCGTCGACACCGCCCACGTACTTGGCGTGAATGTCGCCGCGCTCTCGTGCCCTTTCAGCGCGTCGGCGAGCTTCGCGCGTGGCAGATCGATCACCACGCGGCTCGGTCGATCGAGCTTGTACGCGGTGAACATCGGCGCTTCCGCACCTCGTACGTGAACGCGCGTAATGCCGGCGTCCTCGTCGAAGGTAACGGCGCGAACCTCATTTTTGCCGTCGGCATGTGCCACTGCAGCAGCAGCGGCAATCACGACGACAGCGATCCATGGCCTCGGGCTCATAGTCATTTAGCGACTCCCTGCGTGCCGCGGTGCAGACCGCGCAGCAGGAAAATTTTCGCCCGCGCAGCTCGCGGGCACAAATTTTCGCTAGTGAGTTGCGGGAGGAACTTGGACCGGCGGCTGCGGCGCCTTGTGCACCGGCGCCTGCGGCGGCGTGTTCGACTGGCCCAAACCGGTGCGCGGACCGACCGGCTGCGAGGGCGCGACCGGCGGTGCGACGAGCGGTGCGGTGGTCTCGGGCGCGATCTGGGGCAGGTTATCGGTCTGCGGCTGCGTATCTGCGTGCAGCGGGATGGACTGCTCGTGCGACGGCCGCTTGTTGTCGGGATCTTCCTCGACGACAAACGTGATGTAGCCGGCGCCGATGTCCTTGACGACCGCCTTCTCTTTGCCGACGCAGTCGCCGCGCTTGATGATGTGACCGATGCCTGCGCTGTCGATCATCATCACTTTGCGCATCGTGCGCTCCGAGACGACGCCGACGAGCTTGAGGTCCATGTAGCTGTAGTTCGTGGCGACGAACTGGTCGCGCCGCTTGCAGCTCTGGTGCGGCTCCGGCTTCGGATTGTTCGAGTTGTCGGTGATTCCCACCGGCATGATCACGAAGTTGAAGAACGGGTCGCGCGATTGATCGGCGACGAAGTCGCGGTCTTTGAACTCGTGGCGAATCGCGTCGCGCTCGGCGCACGGCTCGCAGCTGAACCCGGCGCCGACTTGCAGGCAGTACTTGCCGGCCTCGCACTCGGCGAGCGTCTTCTTCGCCGGATTCGACGCGCCGGAGCCCGAGAGCTCGAGCGGCTCGCACGCCGGGCCCGTCGGCTTGTCGGGCACCGAGCAGCGCACCAAGTCCTCGACGTGGACGCGCGGCACGAGCTTGTTCTTGGCGTCTTGCTTCTGCGCGGCCGTGCCACCGCCGGGCTGGCCGTTCGGCCGCGTGCCACCTTGATCATCGTCGCCGCCGCAGGCCGCGATCGCGAGGAGAGCGAATGCGAGCTTGGTCATCCGCATCACATGCCTCCTTTGAGCGTGGCACTTCCGGCGTTGCGTTGCTCGCTCTTGTTCATCGAATCTTCGACGCGCGCTTTCGCGCCGGCCGGAGTTGCCGCCGGCGGCAGCGGCTTCGTGTTCGTCGCACCGGTCGCCGGCGCTGCGGTCGACGCGCGCTTCGTGCCCGGTGCCGTCGCCGGCGCGACCGGCTCTTCTTTGCGGAACGTCATCGCGGTGAATCGCGCGGTGAGCACGATCTCGTGGTTGCGAACCTGCGGATTGCCGATCGACAGGTTCTCGATCGAGACGATGCGCTCGTGCTCTTCGGGCGCGTCGGGGTTCGCGGGCGTCGCCTCGACCTCGCCGGCGTGCTGCTTGTGCGGCACGAGCAGCGCGAAGAACTTCTTGATCTGCATGAACGTGCCCTGGATCTCGAAATCGACCGGCACGCGCACGAAGCTCTCGACCGGCTCTTCCGGCTTCTGCTGCGAGCTGTTCACCTGGACGCCGGATTCGGCGACCTTGCGCAGCAACGTGTCGAAGAACGCCGGGAGCTCGGCTTCGGTCGGCAGCGCGCTCTCGTCCTCGCCGATGCGGACGAGCAGCTTGTTCATCGTCGGCTTGAGATCGGCGTAGTCCTTGATGTCCTGGTCGAGCTTCTTGCTGAGCCCGACCTTGTTGTTGTGCTGCGCCTCGGCGTCGTCGAGATCGCTCTTGAGCTTCTTGAACACGAACTGCCAGTACAACAGGCCGATCAGAAGGCCCGCGATGACGAACACCAGCACCTTGCGCTGGTTCGGCAGCCGGGCAAAGTCCGCCATGATCGGCATCAGTAGGCGACCTTTCCGGTGATCGTGAAGTTGTAGAACGCGGTGCCGGTATCTTTGTCGGCGACGCGTTGCTCCATCGACGGCGAAATGTCTGTGAAGTAAACCGATGCCTGCAGTCGCTTCGACAGCTGCGTGATGTCGTTCTCGGCCTGCGCGCCGCCTTCGAGCTTGAACGCGCCGCCGGTGTCGGTGAACGCGGTGAGCCAGACGTGGCTCGGATCCCACGCGAGGTCGAAACGGCGATTCGGATCGCTGAGCTTGCCGTTGCCGGTGCGTGCCGTCATTTCGGCGGTCATCGTCGGCAGATGATTCGGCGTGAGGATCTCGCCGAGCTCGTGCAGCACGTTCGCGGGCACGACCTTGGCGGCGATCAAGCGGTTGATCGAGCGCTCGCGCTCTTTCGCTTCGTCGGCGGCGAGCTTGAGCTTCGGATAGTCGGCGAGCTGCGCGTTCTTCGCCGCGATCTCTTGCTGGAGCTGATCATTCGATTCGCGGAGATCGTGCAGCTTGCTGCGTTTGGGCTGATCGAACGCGAAAAACGTGAGTGCGGCGACCGCGGCGAGCGACGCGATGCCGATCGCCATCTCGCGCTGACCGCCTTCGCTGACCTGCGCCCGCTTCGCCCGCTTTTGCGGGAGGAGGTTGATCTTGATCACTTGTCGCCCCCCGAGCGCATCGACAGCCCGACGCCGATCAGTGCCTCGGGCGAGTGCGCCGCGAGGTAGTTACGATCGAGCTGCGGATCGATCTCGATGCGATTCCACGCATTCGCGACCTCGACCGGCAACCGCGAGCGCCGCTCGATCGCGCGATGCAGCGACGTGACCTTCGAGCTGCCGCCGGCGAGCACGATGCGCGTGACGTTCGCGTCGGCAGTCGTCGCCAAGAAGAAGTCGAGCGAGCGCTGGAACTCGCCGGCCATCACTTCGGCGACGCCTTCCATCACGCGCAGCACTTCTTGCGGCACGACGCCGTCTTCGGTCTGGCTACCGCCGACCTTGTACGCCTCGGCTTCGTCGCCGGCGATGCCCATCTGTTTCTGGATCTCTTCGGTGAACGCGTTGCCGCCGATCGTGACGTCGCGCGTGAACAGCGACACGCCGCTGCGCACGATGTTGATGTTCGAGATCGCGGCGCCGACGTTGATCAGCACGATCGTCTCGCGCGGATCGAGCGCGTAGTTCGCTTCGAAGCCGTTCTGGCTCGCGAACGCGGCGACGTCGACGATCTGCGGCGATAGGTTCGCGTCGCGCACGACTTGGATGTAGTCGCTGACGACTTCTTTCTTCGCGGCGACGAGCAACAGCTCGGTCTGACCGCTCGGCGTCATCGGATTCGTGACGTGATAATCGATCTCGACGTCATCACGGCCGAACGGAATGTGATGCTCGGCTTCGTTGCGAATGTTCGCAGCGAGCTCGTCGGGCTTCATCGCCGGCACGGTGATCTTTTTGATGATCACCGAGTGACCTGCGATCGCGATCGCGACTTCCTTTTGCCGCAGTCGCAAGCGACTCCACAGCTGGCGCACGGCGTCGGTGACCGCGCCCTGATCCATGATCGTTCCATCGACGATCGTCTGCGGCACCAGCGGCTGCATGCCGAACGCCTGCAGCGCCCAACCATTCGGTTTGCGCTTGAGCTGCACGGCCTTCACGCACGAAGAGCCGATATCGAGCCCTATACACTGTTTCGCCATGGAACCTCTGCGGCGAAAAATTTTGTCATGCCCCGCCGCAAACTCCAAAAACTGCCTCGCTTCGATAAGCGAATGTCCGCCGGTCTGTCAGGAAATGCCGTACTCCTTCATCTTGTAGAGCAGCGCGCGATGGCTGATCTCGAGCAGCTTGGCGGCGTTGGTCCGATTGCCCTGCGTGACGCCAAGCGCGCGTCGGATCAGGTCTTGTTCGAGGCTTCGCGTCGCTTTCTTGATCGATAGCTCGGTATCGTCGGTCACCGGAACCGCGGCTTTGACCGAAATAATCGTGGCGAGAAAGCCGGCGTCGATCGCCGAGCTGTCTGAAAGCACGACGGCCCGTTCGATCACGTTCTCGAGATCGCGGACGTTGCCGGGCCACGCGTGGCGCGAGAGCAGCTCGACCGCGTCGTCGGTCAACGCGATCGTGCGGTGATGGCGCTCGGCGTGACGCTCGGCGAAGAACCGCGCGAGCTGCGGAACGTCGTCGGCGCGGTCGCGCAGCGGCGGCACGACGACCGGCACGACCGCGAGCCGATAGTACAAGTCTTCGCGAAAGCGACCGGCCGCGACCTCGGCCGAGAGATCGCGCAGCGTCGCGGCGATCACGCGCACGTCGAGCTTGATCGTCTCGGTATCGCCGACGCGGCGGAGCTCCGACTCCTGCAACACGCGCAACAGCTTCGCCTGCAGCGCGAGCGGAATCTCGCCGACCTCGTCGAGGAATAGCGTGCCACCGTCGGCATCTTCGAACAGACCCGGGCGATCGCGCACGGCGTCGGTGAACGCGCCGCGCACGTGGCCGAACAACTCGCTCTCGAGCAGCGATGCCGGAATCGCGGCGCAGTTGAACGCGACGAACTTGTGATCGGCGCGCGGCGACGCGGCGTGGATCGCGCGCGCGACGAGCTCCTTGCCGGTGCCGGTCTCGCCGAGCACGAGCACCGTCGTTCGCGTCGCTGCGATCGTGCGAATCG
>DASXEF010000018.1:0-5637 GCA_036490255.1 Kofleriaceae bacterium | reverse complement strand
GCACGCAAGGTGCGAGCGTTGCAACGGCACCCTTGATCCCGTACGCTCGGGTGAAGCCATGGGGATCTTTTCGAGACTGGGCACGCTGATCAAGTCGAACCTCAACGACCTCATCACGAAGGCCGAGGATCCGGAGAAGATGCTGGGTCAGGTGCTGCTGGAGATGCAGCAGCAGCTGGTCGAGGCGAAGAAGGCGGTCGCCATCGCGATCGCGGACGAGAAGAAGCTCCAGAAGCAGTACACGGCCGAGGCCGACAAGTCGAAGGAGTGGGAGCGCAAGGCGATGGTCGCCGTGCGCGCCGGCGACGACGGGTTGGCTCGCCAGGCGCTCGCTCGCAAGCAGGAGCACGAGACGATCGCGACGCAGTTCCAGCAGCAGTGGATGTCGCAGAAGCAGGCTGTCGAGAAGCTCAAGGACGCGCTGCGGCTCCTCAACAACAAGATCGAGGAAGCGAAGCGTAAGAAGAACATCCTGATCGCGCGCAAGAAGCGCGCGGAGGCGCAGCAGCAGATCGCCAACACGATGCAGGGCCTCGGTGACACCAGCGCGTTCGACACGTTCGACCGCATGGCCGAGCGCATCCAGCTGATGGAGGCCGAGGCCGAGGCGGGCGCCGAGCTCGCCGGCGAGCTGTCGGGCGACACGCTCGAATCGCAGTTCCGCCAGCTCGAGTCGGGGCACGGCGGCACCGACGACGAAGCGCTCAACGAGCTCAAGGCCAAGATGGGCCTGCTCGAGGCGCCGAAGGGCGACTCGGCGAAGCAGCTGTCGGCCGGCGCAGCCGCGGCTGGAAGCCCCAGCAAAGACGAGCACAAAGCGGCGTCGAGCGACAAAGAGCTCGGCTCGTCGCTGACCGCCGAAGACTTGAAAGAGCTCGAAGACCTCGACCTGTCCGAGCTCGACAAAGACAAGAAGTCGCCGTAGACGGCTCTGGCGGCGCTGTCAGGGCGCGCCACAGCGACTGTGAAGCGGCGTGGACAGCGGCCGCGTAAATCCGCGCAGCTGCTCGACCGCGGGCGATTTCCGACGAGGATCGGCCCTTGCACTGCAGGCGCGCATGCGGTTCATGCGTCTGGCGCTGTTCGTTGCTCTCGCGAGCGGAACCGCGTTCGCCGGCTCGAAAGTTCCCCTGCGCGTCGTGCGCGTGATGCCCGACACGCATCAGGCACTGCTCTACGACAAGACCCAGGGTACGCACGTGCTCGTCGAGCTCGGCAAGTCGATCGACGGTTACCTCGTCACGGATATCGACGACGACGAGGTCACGCTGACCACCGACTCGGGCAGCGAGGTCGTGCTCGCCGCGCCCGATTGGCATCGCCACGAGACTGCGAAAGAACCCGCGCCGACGAAGCCGGCTCCGCAGGATCCGTACGCGGCCGATGCTCCGCAAGATCCGTATGCCGTGCACGTCGTCGAAGCGCCGAATGCGACGGCGACGACCGCGCCGGCTCCGACGAACGTTCCGGTGGTTTCGGCTGCGCCGACGCCGACGACGGTCGCCGCCCAAGCTCCGACCACCGCGACGCCGACTCCGACCGCGACGCCGACCGCGGCGCCGACGCCGACGCCGACGCCGACCGCGGCTCCGACGCCGACCGCGACGCCGACGCCGACCGCGACGCCGACGCCGGCGCCGACGCCGACGCCGACCGCGGCTCCGACGCCGACGCCGGATCCCGTGCTCGCGCGCGCCGATGTCAATGCGGCGCTGTCGAACTTCGGCAAGCTCGCCGCGTCGGTCAAGGGCGAGCTCACGCCCGACGGCGCCAAGCTCGACACGATCGCGGCGGATTCACTGTTCGCGAAAGCCGGGCTTCGCGCCGGTGACGTGATCGCGACCGTCGACGGCCAGCCGCTGCGCTCGCTCGACGATGCGGCGTCGCTGTACGCGCGCGCCGGCGCCGCGAAGAGCCTGACGCTCGCCGTGATTCGCGCCGGAAAGCCGCTGACGCTGCGCGTAACTATCCAGTAGCCCCCTAGCTCGGCTACGATTGTGGCCGGTGAGGCTCGAGCTGCGGCTGAACAACCAATCGGAGTGGATCCGCATCTTCGATCCACGCGATTGGACCATCTTCGTGCCGACCGAGAGCGCGATCGATATCGGCTCGACGCTGCGGATCGATCTCGACGTCGGCGGCTGGTCGGTCACGCTGCGCGGCACCGTGGTCGGTCTGCGCGACGAGCCGAACGGTGTCGTCGTCGCGATCGGTGCGACCGAGCGCGAGAAGATCAACTACCTCAACGGCTTCGTTCGCGGCGGCTTGCTCAACCTGCGCGAGAAACGCCGGCTGCCGATCAAGCTGCAGGTGACGTACGGCGCGGTCGAAGGCCCGGCGAACACGTTCACCAAAGACATCAACGAAGAGGGCTTGTTCCTGTTCACGGACAATCCGCTCCCCGAGACGTCGCAGATCCACATGCTCGTCAGCGTGCCCGGCAAGACCCAGCCGCTGTCGCTCGTCGGCAAGGTCTCGCACACGATCACCGATCACGACGACGAGCCGCCCGGCATGGGCGTCGTGTTCGACCTCGACGACGCGCAGCGCGAGTCGCTCGCCGGCGTGATCAAAGAGCTCGAGCAAGCGCTCGAGCGCGGCGCCCTGCCGACGCCGATCACCGACTAGCGCTGCCGCCCGCGACGCACGTCGCGACCATGCGCTTGCGATCGCACGTGAAGCACTCGTGCAGCGTCGGCCGGCAGTCGGTCTCGCGGTTGCGTGCGTAACCCGCGCACTCGACCACATCCGTGTGGCCTCGCTCGGGGCAGCTGCCACCGCACGGATCGCTGTCGTACCAGAGCTCGTCGACGACGAACGAGCCGGCGCTCATGCGGCCGAGCATGCCGAAGCCGCCGCTGCTGTCGATGCCTTGGACCATTTGATGAAACACGAACGGGGTTTGGTGCGCGACTGCATCCGCGACGCAGTGCAGTGCTGCTCCGGCTTGCGCGGGTGTTGCGTCGGCGGCGAGGTCGGCGCATCGAGTCGCCGCCAGGCCGATGGTCGCCTGGGCGAGCACCGACCGCGGCGTGCAATCGGGTAGCAACCGCCGGTCGATCGCGAATGGATGCGTCGCGTTCGGGTCGTTGATGTCGACGTGATTCGACGGCGCGACCGGCCCCGCGGTCGGCGACGGCGAGCCACACGCCGCGGCTACGAACAACCAGAGCGATCTCCGCATCGCGCGAGGATGACACGGAGTTGCGAAGTGGCTGCATGGATGGCACCGTGCGGCGTGGCCAGAAGCTCGCGCACGGCGCCTGCTGCGCCCGTCGCGTGGCGCGACGGCGTGCATCTGACCGGCACGCCGATCTGGTGCGATGCGCGGCGGCGTCGCGACGTCTGCTTCGCGTCGTCGGCCGATCGCGTCGCGACGACAGGGCACGGCCAGCTGATCGCGACGCCGACCACGCTCGCGCTCGTCGGCGCGGCCGCCGATGCCGGCAACCTCGGCGTGCCGCTGCGCAAGCCGTTCACGCTCGGCACGCTGCGGCTCGAGCTGCTCGCGTCGGGCCGATGCGTCGGCGCGGCGATGTTGCACGTCGACGCACGCGGCCGCACCGCGCTCTACGCCGGGCCGATTCGCGTACCCGAAGCCGACGTGCGCGCGTGCGATGCGCTCGTCGTCGCCGCGCCGTTCGGCGAAGTGCGTCACGCGTTTCGTCCGCTCGCCGAGGTCGCCGAGCGCGTGATCGCGTGGGTGCGTGCCGAACGCGCGGCGAAGCAGGTGCCGATCGCCATCGTCGACACGCCGCTCGACGGGCTCGAGGTCGCGAGTGCGCTCACCGACGCCGGCTTTGCGGTCGCGGCCGGCAAGTCGATCCGCGACGCTGCGGCGCGCCTGCCCGACGTCGTCGTGCGCTTCGTCGCGAAAGACGCCGACGTGATCGTCGGCACCGAGCGCGATCGCTTGAAACCCGCGCCGAAGGCACTCGTCGCGGCGCGCGCGATCGATCCGCACACGTACGCACTCGGGTTCGCGTGGCCGTTCGCGGCCGGTCGCGCCGAGCTGCTCGCGTGGATCGAGCAAACGCGCGCGAAAGATATCTTCGTCACCGGGCCGTGCGCCGAGGCGATCGTCGCCACGCTCGGGCCCAAGGCGCGCGTGCTCGGGCCGCCGACGCAGATGACGCTGTTCGAGGCCACCAGATGAAGATGCAGGTCGTCGTCGCGAATCGTCGTGATGGCGGCTACTGGTGGCGACTGCCGCTCGTCGCGATGCTCTGGCTGTGCTTCGCGTTGCCGGTGGTCGCCGCGCTGATCGTGATCGGCACGCTGCGATCGTGGGCGCGCGATCTGCCCGACGTCCCGGATCTCGACGCGTGGCGCTCGCACGCGAACCAGACGACGCTCGTGCTCGCCGCCGACGGCACGCACCTCGCCGAGTTGCCGTTTCGCGACGGCACCACAGTCGGCCACCGCACCCTCGCGGGATTGTCCACGATGCCGCGCGACCTCGTGCTCGCGGTGCTCGCCGCCGAGGACGTGCGGTTCCTCGAGCACAAAGGCGTCGACTACACCGCGATCGAACGCGCGGGCTGGATCAATTATCAAGCCGGCCGCGTCGTCGAGGGCGCGTCGACGATCACGCAGCAAGTCGCGCGCAATCTGTTGCCCGAGGACATCGGCACCGCGCGCACGCTGCGCCGCAAAGTTCGCGAGGCGCTGCTCGCGCGTGAGCTCGAGAAGCGCTGGAGCAAGCGCGACGTGCTCGAGACGTACCTCGACTTCGTGTTTCTCGGCGAAGGCGCCTACGGGATGGTCGCGGCGGCGCACGCCTACTTCGACAAGGACGTCGGCGCGCTCGACTTGCCCGAAGCGGCGCTGCTCGCCGGCTTGATCCAGGCGCCGGGCCGGCTCGATCCGTTTCATCATCCGGATCGCGCGAAGGCGCGGCGTGACGAAGTGCTCGCGCGCATGGCTCGCGCGCATCTGATCGACGACGTCACGTTCGCCAAGGCGACGAGCTCGCCGATCGCGCTGCATCATCCGCACAAGAGCTACGGCACCGTCGTGCCGTGGTACGCGGAGCAGGTTCGCAAGCTGTTGCACGAGGCGATCCCCGACGAGCTGTCGCGCGGCGGCCTCGTCGTCGAAACGGCGGCGTTACCCGCGCTTGGCGACGAGCTCGCACGCGACGCGCGCGCACACGCCGCGAATTGGGTGCAGCACGACGTCACGCCCGAGATCGGCGCGATGTTGTGGGATCACCAGACCGGCTACGTCGAAGCGCTGCTCGGCGGCTTGCGATGGAGCCGCACGCACGACGTGTTCGATCGGATGACGCAGGCGTGTCGCCAACCCGGCTCGGCGTGGAAGCCGATCGTGTACGGCGCGGCGCTCGACGCCGCCGCGATCACGCCCGGCACCGTGCTGCGCGACGCGCCGATCTCCGACTACGACGACACGACGCGCACGAGCTGGAAACCAAAATCGAGCGGCCACTTCTCCGGCATCGTGCTCGCGCAAGACGCGTTCGCGAGCTCGTTGAACGCGCCTGCGATCGAAGTGTTCGATCGCGTCGGCGGTCCCGCGATCATCGCGCTCGCCCGCAAGCTCGGCATCACGACGAAGTTGCAAGACGTGCGGCCGCTCGCGCTCGGCTCGTCGTGCGTCAAGCCGATCGAGCTCGCG
>DASXEF010001027.1:0-1955 GCA_036490255.1 Kofleriaceae bacterium | reverse complement strand
CGTCGAGATCTTGCGGATCCGGAACGCCGTCGACGGCGAGCGTGAGCTCCTTGCGCGCGTCGTCGAGCTTGCCGGCCAGGATCAGGCCTTCGCCGCGCAGGTAGTGACCTGCCGGGTTGTCGGGCTCGACGGCGAGGATCGGCGCGGCCTGCGCCGCGGCGGCTTTGATATCGCCGGTGCGCGCGAGGAATCGGCCGGCACGGACGCGCGATTGGATCGTGACGTCTTTCGCCGCGAGCAGCTTCGCGTACGCCGCCGCGGCGTCGCTCGTGCGATTCGCGTCTTCGTAGGTGCGCGCCAGCTCGAGCGCGATGTCGGCGCGCGTCGGTGCGAGCTGTTGCGCGGCTCCGAGTTGCGCGAGGGCGTCGTCGGTGCGGCTCTGCTTGTCGAGCGCCTTTGCGAGCTCGAGATGCGCGTCGATGTCGTTCGCGTTGAGATCGACGGCGCGGTGCAAGAACGTCTCGGCCTTCACCGGATCGCCGGCGCCGAGATATGCAGTGCCGAGCGTGCGGGCGAGCGGCTCGTCGTCTTTCGCGCGCTCGGCGAGCGATTGCAGCAGCGAATCGGCCTTGCCGCGATACGCACCGGCTTTGGCGTCGTCGTGATTGTCGGCGGCTTTCTTCGCGAGCGCACCGAGCTTCGTCACCGCGGCCATCATCGGCGTCAGATCGAGATCGCCCGCGAGCGCGGCGCTGTCGGTCCACGCCGAGATCGCATCGTCCGACGAGCCCTTCGCGTCGAGCACGTTGCCGTAGAGGAGCAGCATCTGCGCGCGTTGCAGCGGCGGCAGCGGCGGTTGCCGGCCGGCGAGCTTTTGCTCGATCGCGAGCGCTTCGTCGAGCTTGCCCTGCTTGACGTCGAGCTCGCCCGCGGCGAGCTGCGCGTTCGGGCTATCGGGATTTTGCGCGAGCGCCTTTTGCACGAGGTCCGACGCGACGTCGAGCTTGCCGTCGGCGATCTCGACCTGCGCGAGCCCGACGAGCGCGGGGACGTCGGTCTTCGACAGCGCGAGCGCCTTCTGATAGCGATCGCGTGCGACGTCGAGCCGGCCGTTCGCGCGCGCGGTATCGGCGGCGAGCGCCCATGCTTGCACGACGGCACGCGGGTCGCCGCCGGCGATGTCTTTACGCGCCAGGATCGCGAGCAGATCGGTTTCGCGCTGACCGGCCTGCGATGCCGGCAACGCGGCGGCCAAGCCGACCTGCGCGCCGATGTGATCTTTCTTGATGTCGAGCACGGCCGCGAAGTCGGCCTTCGCACCCTCGAAGTCGAGCAGCTGGAGCTTCGCGCGACCGCGCGCGTAGAGCGCCGGCAACTTGACCGTCGGATCGGCGGCGAGCGCGGCGTCGAACGCCTTCACTGCACCGGTGGGATCGCCCTTCGCGGTGAGCGCCCAGCCGAGATAGAGCTGCCAGAATCCGTCCTTCGGATCGCGCTGCACCATCGTCTGCAGCTTGGTGACCGCGCGATCGGCCTGACGCGCGGCGATCATGCCGAGCGCTTGTGCCGCGTCGAGCTGCGGACCGGTGATGCCGGCCTCGAGCGCGTCGGCGAGCACTTTCTTACCCATCAACACGCGCGTGTCACCGCCGACTCCGGTGTCTTGCACGCCGCCGAGCAACGCTTCGGCGCGAAGGCCGAGCGCATCGACGTTGTGCTCGTCGAGCGAGAGCACCTCGGTCGCTTCGTTGGCGGCGCGCGTCCAGTGGCCGACGTTGCCGGAATGGATCGCCTTGTGCGCTTCGGCGAGGTGCTCCTGGATCTCTTCGGCGCGCATCTGTGCGTTGTGATGGCGCTTGTAGACGTACGAGCCGGCCGCGCCGGCGATCGCGACGCCGAGCATCGCGCCGAGCACGATGCGCGTGCGGCGCTGCTTCGTCGCCTTTGCCTCGGCCGTCGCTTCGGCTTTGGCCTCGCGCTTTTTCTTCGCGAGCTGCGCGACGGGCGAGCTCGCT
>DASXEF010001023.1:0-1769 GCA_036490255.1 Kofleriaceae bacterium | reverse complement strand
TCGATCCGAAGACCGGCGCGTATCGCGCGAAGGGCGGCGACAAAGCGATCGCCGACGCGACGAAGGCGCTCTCCAAGATCGAAAACCCGCGCGAGCGCATCAAGAAGCTCGTCGCGACGCCGGGAACCACCGGCGAGGTCGCGTGGACGATCTTGGCGCGCTCGCTCGCCTACGCGGCGCGCCGCATCCCCGAGATCACCGACTCGATCGAAGCGATCGACGACGCGATGAAGTGGGGCTACGCGTGGGACTTGGGGCCGTTCGAGACGTGGGACGCGCTCGGCTTCGCCGAGACCACGGACCGCATGAAGGCCGACAAGATCGCCCTGCCCGACTGGGTCACGAAGATGCGCGCCGCAAACGCGAGCGGGTTCTACGCCGACGGCAACATCTGGAGCCCGACGCGCGGCGACTACATCAAGCGCGAGACCGACCCGCGCGAGGTCACGTGGGAGATCATGCGCCGCGGCAGCGGACCCGTGCTCAAGAACGCGGGCGCCGAAGCGTGGGATCTCGGCGACGACGTGCTCGGTCTGACGTTCAAGACCAAGGCGAACTCGATCGACTCCGACGTGATCAAGATGCTGCACGATGCCGTCGCGCGCGCCGAGCAAGACTTCCGCGCGATGGTGATCTGGAACCAGGGCGAGTTCTTCTGCGTCGGCGCGAACCTGTTCGCGGTGCTGATGGCCGCGAATCAGAAGCAGTGGGATCAGCTGCGCGAGATGATCCACGGCTATCAGTACGCGACGCAGCGCATGAAGTACGCGAGCGTGCCGGTCGTCGCCGCGCCGTTCAACATGACGCTCGGCGGCGGGCTCGAGCTGTGCTTCGGCTCGGCCGCGGTGCAAGCCGCCGCCGAAACCTATTCCGGCCAGGTCGAGGTCGGCGTCGGCCTGATCCCCGGCGGTGCCGGCACGTTGAACATGTTGTGGCGCGCGCTCGAGGGCGTCCCCGACGGGGTCGACATCGACACCTACGCGTTCGTCACGCAGGTGTTCAAGAACATCGCGCTCGCGAAGGTCGCGACGAGCGCCGAAGAAGCCAAGGTGTTCGGCTTCTTCCGCCAGACCGACGGCGTGTCGTTCGATCGCGCGCGGCAATTGTGGGAGGCGAAGCAGCGCGCGATCGGGATGTCGCGCGCCGGCTATCACCCGCCGACGCCGCGCGCCTACAAGCTGCCGGGCGAGAGCGGCATCGCGACGCTGCAGATGCTCGTCGAGACGCTCATGCACGGCAAGTACGCGAGCGAGCACGACGGCAAGATCGCGATGAAGCTCGCGAACGTGCTGTGCGGCGGCATTTCCGGCAGCACGCACGCGGTTACCGAGGACGAGATCCTCGAGCTCGAGCGCGAAGCGTTCCTATCACTGTGCGGCGAGCCGCTCAGCCAGGCGCGCATGCAGTACATGCTCCAGAACAACAAACCTCTGCGGAACTAAGAGGACGTCATGGAAGAAATCGTCATTGTAGATGCAGTGCGCAGCGCGGTCGGTCGCGCGACCAAAGGCTCGCTCGCGACCAAGCGGCCCGACGAGCTCGCGGTCGACGTGATCCGCGGCTTGCTCGAACGCGTGCCGCAGATCGCCGGCAAGATCGACGACGTGATCTTGGGCTGCGCGATGCCCGAAGGCGAGCAAGGCCTCAACGTCGCGCGCCTGATCGCGCTCGCGGCCGACCTCGGCATCGAGACGCCGGGCCAGACGATCAATCGGTTCTGCTCGAGCGGGTTGCAGGCGATCGCCACGGCAGCCGGCGCGATCGCGATC
>DASXEF010000216.1:0-5076 GCA_036490255.1 Kofleriaceae bacterium | reverse complement strand
GAGCGTGTCTTGTACGAGGTCGCGCGCATCGGCCTGCGATGCACACAATCGCTCGGCAATCGCGAGCAGCTGCGGCTCGGCCTCTGCGATCGCCGCGTGTAGCGCCGCCACGCCGGGTCGTGCCCGCGTGCCGGCCGGCATCGCCGCCTCCGACTCCATCCAAACCCCAGGCTGACATGTCGTCGATCGCATCGTCAACCCGCCTTCGATCATGTAGACGCCGGCGCTGACCAACATTCCCAAAAATCATTTTCGGGAATTCGCGAGCTCGCCGCCGTCGATCGGGCAAGGGAGCCAACATGCGGGGATTACTTCGGACCCTCGCGTCGATATCGATCGGCGCGCTGGTCCAAACCGCGCACGCCGACACGCGCGCGGATGCGGATGCGCACGCCCGAAAGGGCGTCGCCTTCTATAACTTGGGCAAGTACGAGGAGGCGATCGCGGAGTTCGAGGAGGCCTATAAAGACTTCCAGAGCGACGCGCTGCTGTTCAACCTCGCGCAGTCCCATCGCAAGCTCGAGCACTGCGATCGTGCGCTCGACTATTACCACCAGTTCTTGTCCGGCGAGCCGGCGCCCGAGCTCGCCGACCAGGTCGAGAAGCTGCTGCCCGGTCTCGAGGCCGCGTGTCGCACGCGGGATGCGAGACCGGATTCGACGGCCGCACTGCCGCAGCGTCAAGCCGTCGCGAGCGTGCAGCCCGCCGATCCGATCGAGCACGACGACGCCGACCCGAAATCGGCGACGCCCGCTACGCCGGTCGAGCAACCGACGAGTCACGTCGGCGCGACCGCGCTGATCGGCGAGCTGTTCTCGCACGGCAGCGCGCCGATTACCGGCGCGAGCGCAACCGCGATGATGAAGCCGTCGTGGTTTCCGTACGTCGAGCTCGGCGGGGCTGCGAGCGTCGCCGGCTTGTGGCGCTACACGACCGATGCCGTCGTCGCGCAGCTCGCGGCGGCGATCGAATACCGCGCCGACTTCGATTGGGGAAGGTTGACGGCGGCCGGCGGACTCGGCGTCGAGTACGTGTCGGCGCTTGGATCTTCGAGAGACGTCGTGCCCGGTACGGGCATGGGCGGCGCGTGGGCTCCCTTGGTCCGGGCCGAGCTCGGGATCGAGCACGACGTCTCTCACTTTTTTGCGTTGCGCGCCGGTGCGGTCGTCGCGGGTGCGCCGCGCGTCGGCGGGCTCGAGGCGCCGATCACCGAGCTCGATCTGCTCGTCGGCGTGAGGTACGCGCCATGAGGGCGGGCGATCGGATCGGCGCGTACGAGATCACCGGCGAGCTCGGCAACGGCGGCATGGGCGTCGTCTATCGCGCGACGCACGTGCACCTGCGCCGGCACGCAGCCATCAAGGTGCTGCGTCCCGAATTCGGCAGTCATTCGACGGCGCTCGATCGGTTCTTGAACGAGGCGCGCGCGACGACGGCGATTCGCCATCCCGGCATCGTCGAGATCTACGACTACGGCCACACCGATACCGGCGCCGCGTACATCGCGATGGAGCTGCTCGAAGGTGCCACGCTCGGTGCTCGGCTGGCCAAGCACGGTCCGCTGTCGCTCGCCGACACGCTCGCGGTCGCGCGCGGCATCGTCGCGCCGCTCGCGGTCGCACACGAAGCCGGCGTCGTGCACCGCGATCTCAAGCCCGAGAACGTGTTTCTCGTCGCCGATCGCGTCGAGCGGGTCAAGCTGCTCGATTTCGGCATCGCGAAGCTCGAAGCGTCCGGAACGCGGACGACCGCGGGGCTCATCCTCGGCACGCCGGCGTACATGTCGCCGGAGCAATGCCGCGGCGTGACCGATTGCGATCACCGCGCCGATCTCTACGCGCTCGGCTGCGTGCTGTTCGAGCTGTTCGTCGGCGAGCCGCCGTTCGGTCGCGATGGCTCGATGACGGATCTGATGTCGTCGCACATCTCCGAGCTCGCACCCGAGCTGCCGCACCGCGTGCCGCCGGAGCTGCGCCGGCTCGTCGCGCGCTTGCTCGCGAAGGCGCCCGGCGATCGGCCGCGTACCGCGCACGACGTCGCATTCGAGCTCGATTGTTATGTCGCGAGCGCTAGCCAGGGAACCGCGCTTGCCATCGCGCCGCCGGCGAGGCCGAGCTTGCGCGCCGCGATCGCTGCGGCGGCGGGGTTGGCACTCTCGCTCGCCGCGATCGGCGCCTGGTATCGCTGGCGCCGCGCGCCTGTGCTCGCGCAAGGGACCAACGTGATCGCGCCCGATGCGCTCGCGGCACCCCCGGTTCGAGCTCCGATCGCGACCGCCGAGGTCGTTGCCGCAACGCCGGTGCCGGCCGATGCCGGGACGCTTCCCACGATCGCGATCGATGCGCCGCGCGTGCCCGTGGTGACCGTCGTCGCGAGGCCGCGGCCGTCGCGCGACGCGGCGATCGAGGTGATCCCCGAGCTCGGCTCGGACCCCGTCATCAACGCCGAAACCACCGTACGGCCGTGAAGGAGACACCGTGATCCGCCTTGCAGCTCTATTCGGCCTACTCGCCGCATGCGCGTTCGATCCGACCGAGATCGTATCGCTGACGATCGAGAACGCTTCGCCGTGGTCGATCGCGACCGTCGATGCGTTGGCGTGCGCGGGCTCTGGGCAATCGAGCTTGCTCGCGGATCCACTCGACTCGGGCGCGACCACCACCGTCGTCATCGACGCCGGTTGTTACGACCTCATCGCGACGAGCGCCGGTGATGACGAGCGCTGGACGGACGTCGACGTCGCCGCCGGCTCAGCCGCGTTGGTCTGGCGGCTGACCACGGCCGCCGCGCAATCACACGAACCGGGCTGCGGCGGCCCACCACCGTAATCAAGGAGCATGTCATGACTCGATTTCTAGTTATCGTCCTCACGTTCGTCGGTCTCGCCGCGTGCACGCACGCCAGCGACGACGACGCGGTCACGCCCGATGCCGCGGTCTCGCGACCGCCGGAGATCGGCGGCGCTCATCTCCCGCCATGGAGCTGCGGCGACGGTGTCTGCCAGATCGGCGAGACGGCCGCGAATTGCCCGGCCGATTGCGGCACGCCGTGACGCGGGCACTCGCGGTCGCGCTCGCGCTCGGCGGCTGCGTCGATCAAGCCGACAACACGCTGAGCTGCGGCGGCGAGCCGCACTTCTGCGGCAACGGTGTGTGCGAGAGCGACGAGAGCGCAGCGACGTGTCCCGTCGATTGCGACGCGTCGCTGACGATCCAAGACGCGACGCCATGGCCGGTCGCGGTCGTCTACGTCTGGCCGTGCGGTAGCAGCGACGCTGGAGCGAATCAGCTCGCCGCGCCGATCGCGCCGGCCGGCGAGACGACCGTCAACGGCCTCACGTCCGGTTGCTACAGCTTTCGCGCGGTCAGCACGGACGCCAGCGAGACGTGGGAGAGCGACGAGCAACAGCTCGCCGCGATCCAGCGCGGCTGGACGTGGACGCTGACGACTTCCGATGCACGAACGCCGAGCTGACTCGGCGCTTGTTAACCGACTTCAAACCAGAGGAGCCCAGTCATGTCTCGATTCTTAGTTCTAGCGTTTGGCTTTGCGATCGCGATCGTTGCTTGTACCGATACCGATCAACAAACCGACAACGGCCCCACGTGCGGCAATGGCATGTGCGAGGCCGGCGAAACCCACGCCAGCTGTCCGGAGGATTGCGGATCTGGATCCGGATCCGACGGCCCGACCTGTGGCAACGGCAAGTGCGAGACCGGCGAGACGTCCGAGTCATGCCCGCAAGATTGCCCGCCATGCGGTGACGGCATTTGCGAGGCCACCGAAACCGCGTCGAGCTGTCCGGACGATTGCGACGCATCGCTGACGATCCAGAACAACTCGTCGTGGGTGGTCGGATACGTCTTCATCTGGCCGTGCGGTACCTCGACCGTCGGCAACAACCAGATCACGACGCCGATCGAGATCGATGGCAAAGCGACCGTCGCGCATATTCCGCCCGGTTGCTACAACCAGGGCGCGGTCACCAGCGACGAGACCGAGCTTTGGGAGAGTGACGAGCAAGAGCTCACCGTGCTCGCTGGCGGATGGCTGTGGACGTTGACGGACGCGACCGCGCAGCCCGCCAACTGAGCCGAAAACGAAACGAGCCGACCCGAAGGCCGGCTCGTCGTCTCAGACTAGCTTCGAATTACTCGTAATCGTGGCCGTGGCCTTCGTGGCCGCCGCCCGACTTCTCGTCCTTCTTCGGCTTCTCGGCGATCAGCGTCTCGGTGGTGAGCATCAGGCCCGACACCGAAGCCGCGTTCTGCAGCGCCGTACGCACGACCTTCGTCGGGTCGATCACGCCGGCCTTGACGAGGTCTTCGTACTCGAGCTTCGCGGCGTTGAAGCCGTAGCCGCCCGAGCCGTCCTTGACCTTCGACGCGACGATCGAGCCGTCGACGCCGGCGTTACCGGCGATCTGACGCAGCGGCTCCTCGAGCGCGCGGCGGACGATGTTGACGCCGTAGCGGCGATCGTCATCGAACGTCAGCTTGTCGAGCGCCTTGATGCCGCGAATGAGCGCGACGCCGCCGCCGGGGACGATGCCCTCTTCGACAGCCGCGCGAGTCGCGTACATCGCGTCCTCGACGCGCGCCTTCTTCTCTTTCATCTCGACTTCGGTCGCCGCGCCGACGCGGATCACCGCGACGCCGCCGACGAGCTTCGCGAGGCGCTCCTGGAGCTTCTCGCGATCGTAGTCGCTGGTCGTCTCGTCGACTTCGCGGCGGATCGTCTTCACGCGCGCGTCGATCGTTTCCTTCTGACCGGCGCCCTCGACGATCGTCGTGTTGTCCTTGTCGATCTGGATCTTGCGAGCCTTGCCGAGGTCGTTGATCGTGAGGTTCTCGAGCTTGAGGCCGAGATCCTCGGTCACCGCCTGGCCGCCCGTGAGCGCCGCGATGTCCTGCAGCATCGCCTTGCGGCGATCGCCAAAGCCCGGGGCCTTGACGGCGGCGACGTTGAGCGTGCCGCGCAGCTTGTTGACGACGAGCGTCGCGAGCGCTTCACCATCGACGTCTTCGGCGATGATGAGGAGCGGCTTGCCCGACTTCGCGACCTGCTCGAGCACGG
>DASXEF010000838.1:0-2357 GCA_036490255.1 Kofleriaceae bacterium | reverse complement strand
GGCGAGCTTGCCAGCGCGCGCGAGCGTCGCGAGCATCACACCGTGATAGCCGAGGTAGCCGGCCATGAGCTCGTCGGCACCTTGACCGTCGAGAGTGACGGTCACGCCGGATTCTTTCGCGAGCCGGAACACGTTGTACTGCGAGTACTGGCTCGTCGACGCGATCGGCTCGTCCATCTGAGCGATCAGCTTCGGTAGCTCGTCCCACAGCCGCTCGCCCGACGGAAACACGCGGTAGCTCGACGCGCCGGTCTTCGCGATCACCTCGTCGATGAATTTGCGCTCGTCGAAGCGCGCGTCGTCGAAGCACGCGGAGAACGTGCGCTGGCGATCGCCGACGAGCGCGCGCGGCAGCTTCAGCTCGTCGAACATGAGGCGATTCGCCGTCACGACGATCGACGAGCTGTCGACGCCGCCGGACAAGCACGTGCCGATCGGCACGTCCGCACGCAATCGCACGCGCACGGCGTCTTCGAACAATTCCTCGAAGTGCGCGATCGCAGCGGGCTCGCCGGCCGGATCGGCGTCGAGCTCGAACGCCGGTGCGACGTCCCAGTAGCGGCGCAGCTCGGGCTCGCGACCGGGTCGATACGTCAACGTGTGACCGGCCGGGAGTTTGTGCACGCCGGCGAAGAACGTGTCGCTCGTGTGATCGAGCAGCTTCAGTGACAAGTAGTCGTAGACGATCGCGTCGTTCGGTTTGCGCGCGACGCGCGGATGCGCGAGCACGGCCTTGATCTCCGAGCCGAACACGAACCAATCAGCGCCGTACGCGTAGTACAGCGGCTTGACGCCGAAGCGATCGCGCGCACACACGAGCTCGCGCCGGTTCGCGTCCCACAGCGCGAACGCCCACATGCCGTTGCAACGCGACAGGCAATCGATGCCCCACTCGCGATACGCGGCGAGCAACACTTCGGTGTCGCTGCCCGAGCGAAACGCGTGGCCCTTCGCGACGAGCTCGGCGCGTAGCTCGACGTAATTGTAGATCTCGCCGTTGTAGACGACCCAATGCGTGCCATCGGGCGACGCCATCGGCTGGCGACCGGCGTCGGACAGATCGATGATCGACAGCCGGCGATGGCCGAGCGCGAGATCGAAGCGCGCCTCGGGCTTGCGGCGATCGCCGGTCCACACCTCGCCCGATCGCGTCGCGATCAGCGCGAAGCCATCGGCATCGGGCCCGCGATGCGCGAGTCGATTCGCCATCGCACGTACGCGCGATTCGGAAGCCGGCTCGCTCGCATCGTAGTAGCCGGTGATCCCGCACATGATCTCAAAGCGCCTCGCGCAACGCGCGCACGACTCGATCGACGTCGGCTTCGCTAAGCTCGGCGTAGATCGGCAGCGACAAGCACGTCGCCGACAACCGCTCCGCGATCGGAAAGCGACCCTCGGCGTAACCGAGGTGCTTGTATGCGGGTTGCAGATGCAACGGCACCGGGTAGTGGATGCCGACGCCGATGCCGGCACTCGTCATCTTCTCGCGCAGCTGCTCGCGCCGCTCGTGATTGATCACGAACAAGTGCCAAACGGGTTCGACGCCGTCGGGGACGTGGGGCAGTTGCAAGCCGGCAACGCCGGTCAGTCGGTCGAGATACCAACCGGCGATCTTTCGGCGCGCGGCGTTCCACGCGTCGAGATGCTCGAGCTTCACGCGCAAGATCGCGGCCTGGATCGTGTCGAGCCGGCTGTTGAAGCCCGGCACCTCGTGCAAGTATTTATCCATCCGGCCGTGGTCGCGCAGCATCGCGCAGCGCTTCGCGAGGGCTGCGTCGGTGAACGTCATCGCGCCGCCGTCGCCATACGCGCCGAGGTTCTTGCCCGGGTAGAAGCTGAACGTACCGGCGGCACCGATCGAGCCCGCGCGTTTGCCGCGTAGCCGTGCGCCGTGGGCTTGCGCGCTGTCTTCGATGATCGGAATGCCCGGCGCGGCCTTCGCGATCGCATCGACGTCGGCCGGCTGACCGTAGAGGTGCACGGGCATGATGCATTTCGTATGCGGCGTGATCGCGGCGGCGACCTTCGCGGGATCCATCAGCGCGGTCGACTCGAGCACGTCGACGAAGACCGGCGTCGCGCCCGCCATCGAGATCGCCTCGGCGGTTGCGATGAACGTATTCGGCACCGTGATCACTTCGTCGCCGGGACCGATACCGAGAGCGCGCAGCACGACGTGCAGTGCGTCGGTGCCGTTCGCGCAACCGACCGCATGCGGCACCTCGCAGAACGCAGCGAACGCTTGTTCGAACGCTTTGACATCGGGACCACCGACGAACGCGGTCGCGTCGATCACTGATTGGATTGCTTTGTCGATCGCGGGCTTGATCGACGCGTATTGAGCATGCAGATCGACG
>DASXEF010000829.1:0-2063 GCA_036490255.1 Kofleriaceae bacterium | reverse complement strand
GCGACGACAAGGACCCGTCCCCGGTCGACTGGTCGGCGCTCGGCATGCTCGCGATCGGCCTTGGCTGCTTGCAGACCGTGCTCGAGGAGGGCCAGAGCGAGCAGTGGTTCGACTCGCCGTTCATCGTCTTGATGTCGATCGTGTCGGTGCTCGGGCTGGTGCTCTTCATCCATCGCGAGCTGACGCACCCACGGCCCATCGTCGACCTGCGCGTGCTGCGGTACCGTCCGCTCTGGGCGGGCTCGCTGCTGTCGATCGTCGTCGGCGTCGCGCTCTACGGCGCCGTGTTTGCCGTGCCGATCTTCGCGCAGACGATGCTCGGCATGACCGCGGAGGATACGGGCCTGTTGCTCGCGCCGAGCGCGATGTGCACGGCGCTCATGATGCCGTTTGCGGCTCGGCTCGTGAATCGCTTCGACCCACGCGCGCTCCTCATCATCGGCATGCTCATCCTGATCGGCGCGATGCTCTGGCTCGGCCAGCTATCGCCGAGCAGCGGCGAGCCCAACATCTTCTGGCCGCTCATCGTCCGCTCGTTCGGCACCGCGCTGATGTTCTTGCCGCTGTCGATGGCGACGCTCGGCCCGATCCCGAAGGCAGACATCAGCAAGGCGTCGGGCATCTACAACCTCACGCGCCAGCTCGGCGGCTCGATCGGCGTCGCGATGTTATCGACGCTGCTCGAGCGGCGCGAAGCGTTCCACCGCGCGGTGATCGTCGAGAGCTTGTCGCGCAGCGATCCGCACGTGACCGAGCGGGTGGCGATGTACACCGGCAAGTTTCTCTCGCTCGGCTTCACCGGCCCCGACGCGACCACGCACGCGCTGAAGCTGCTCGATACCGGCGTCTCGGTGCAATCCGCGATCATCTCGTTCGGTGACTGCTTCTGGGTCACGAGCTTTCTCGTCGCCTGCACGATCCCGCTCGTGTTCCTGCTCGGCAAGCCGCCCACCGGCGTCCACGTCGACGCCGGGCACTGACACGCACACCGAGGTACTCCATGCGCAGTTCACTCATCGTCTTGCTGCTCTCGCTGGTCTCGGCGACGGCTCACGCGCTCACCGTCGACGACGCGATCAAGCTCGCGCTGTCGAGATCCCACGGCAACGTGCACGAGAGGCAGCTGGCGGAGCAGGCGCAGGCCGCTCACGACACCGCGCTCAGCGTGCGCTCGCGCATGCTGTTCTCGCTGCACGCGGGCGAGGAGCTGCAACGTTACAACTGCCCGTACGGCGTTAGCCTCACGCTGCTCGTCGGGGCGTGTGTCGACGATCTGCCCGCGGACCCGAACGGCGTCGCACCACTGATCGAGCGCAACGCGACCACCAATACGTTCGTCGTGTCTGCCGACCAACCGGTGCTGGGTCTCTTGCGGCTGCATCAAGACTACGTCGCGCAAGCGCGCAACGCCGATAGCATCGCGGAGAGCGTCAACGCCGATGACGCGCGGCTCGTCGAGTCGGTGCGCAACGGGTTCTTGCGGTACTTCGAGGCCGTCGCCGCCGAGGGTGTGGCGAAGGATTCCGAAGCCGAGCTCGCCGAGCAGGTGCAAGTCGCGCTCGCGCGCGAGAAGAACGGCGTGATCACGATCGCCGACCGGCTGCGCGTGCAGGTCGCGCTGGCGAACGCGCACCAGCAACGCGTCGCCGCGCACGCCGAAGCCGAGATCGCGCGCACGAACGTGCTCGACACCGTCGGTCTGTCGACGGACGACGACTCGATCGTGCTCGAGGAGCCCGCGCAGCTGCTCGCCGAGGCAGCGCAGCCGATGCCCGCGCGCGCCGCCGCGGCACGCGACGCCGAGACCCGGCGGCCGGAGATTCGTCAGGCCGAGCACGCGTACGAATCGGCGGTGGCCGCACATCGCTCGCGCGTGTTCGCGATGCTACCGGACGTCGATCTCGAGGCCGCATACACGCGCATCGACGGCGAGATCCTGTCGCCGAAGAGCTCGTGGTTTGTCGGCATCAACGCGCAATGGACGTTCTGGGCGTGGGGCGCGGACTATTTCGCGCAGCGCTCGGCCGCGCACCAGGAGACGGCCGCCGAGCTCGCGCTCGAGG
>DASXEF010000190.1:0-13380 GCA_036490255.1 Kofleriaceae bacterium | reverse complement strand
TCGGGAACGGCTTGTCGTGATCGAACTTGACGGTCCAGTAGCCCGGCGTCTTGTGGCAGTTGTCGTTGTTGCAGCCCTGGCCGAGCGAGCCTTGGTGCAGCGAGTCCTCGTGGCACTTGCCGTTCGCGTTGCAGTTCGACTCGAGCGAGCTGAACGAGGTCTTGCCGTTCTTGTCGCGGCCGGTGTGGCAATCGGCGCAGGTGACCTTGCCCGGCGCATGGCCGCCGACGAGCGGGAACGTCGCGTCCTTCGAGAAGTGAACGTCCTCGGCCATCGGGTTGTTCTTGCCGGTCTTGATGTCGACGTTGCCGCCGTTCTTGTGGCACTTGAGGCACTCGCTGCTCTTGTACTTGCCGTCGGGATGCGCGGGATCCGAGTGGACCTTCGCGTGCGCGTGGCAGCCCTTGCAGTCCGTGCGCCCTCTGCTGTCGATCAGATCCCGGAAGTCTTCGAACTCCGACGGGCTGCTGCCGCGATGACACGCGCGACACGGAATCTCGGCGTGCTTGAACTCGAGCTTGAACCGCGTGTGCCCGCCGTGGTTGAACGCGTTCGGCGTGAACTTCGGGCCACCCGACGGGTGACACACGTTGCACTTCGGCGGCGTGCCGAACTCTTTGAAGCGATCTTGGTGGTGTGAATCTTTGGCGTGGCAGATCTCGCACGCGCCGTCGGGTTTGCGCTCGCCGATCGCCTTGGTGTGGCAGTCGTAACACTTGATCTGTTTGTGCGCGGGACCGAGATCGAACTTGGTGTTCGCCGTGTGATCGAAGTTTTGCTGTTTGAGCGTCTTGAACGTCGGCGAGTGGCACCACTCGCACGGCCGGATGCCGAACAAGTGGCCGTCGTGCGGGCTGGTGTGGCAGCCGCTATTGCCGCAGTTGTCGGGCTTCTGAAACGGCAGCTTGAAGACGTCTTTGGGATGGCACTTCTCGCATGCGACGTCTTTGTGCGAGCCGAGCAGCGGCATCGACGCGTCCTTGCGATCGTCGTGGTTGAACTGCTGCTGCTCGGCGCGTTTGGCCGGCTTCCACACGCTCTCGGTGTGGCAGCGCTCGCACGCGAGCTTGTCCTTCTCCGTCGGCAAGAACTTGTGCGGCGATTCTTTCAAGTGGCACGAGCCGCACAGCCGATCGTTGCCCATGAACACGCGCAGGCCCTGCTTGTCGCTCTTCTTGTGGCAGTCGTCGCACTCGATCGCGGCGTGCTTGCCGTTGAGCTTCCAGCCGGTGTTCGCGTGGTCGAAGCCCTTCTCGCCACCGCTGACGTTCTTCCAGCCGCGCAAGTCGAACTTCGGGCCCTTGTGCTCGATATGGCAGGTCTCGCACTTCTTGCCCTTGACGATCGCCGACGCGTGGAAGCCTTTGCCCGCGTTGATCCGGTCGCGCAAGTTGTTGTGGTCGTGGCAGCCGAGACACTTGTCGTTCGACAAGTCCTTCGTGCCGTCGACGTGGCAGTCGTTGCAGCGGTTGTTGGCGTCGAGATCGCCGTGGCTCGACGACAGCTTGTCGGGCTCGCTGTTGAAGAAGTCGCCGCCGTCGGCGAGCGCGTGCCCGCACAGCACGATCAGCGCGAGCACGATCAGGCGATGGAAGAAGCGTTTACCAGGCACTCGACCACGCGTCCCAGATGTGAGCGACCGCGAACACCGTCAGGATCACCGTGAACGGCACGTGTACCTTCTTCCACGAGTGCAACAGCAGCTGCGCCTTCGGCGCGACGACCTGACGCCGCGCGATCACGATCATGCGCGCCGTACGCCGCGCAAGATCGTTGCGCAGCTTGCGCTGCACGCCGAGCTGCGCGAGCCGGCGGCGTCGCGCGAGCGTGCGCGGAATGCGGCCGACGTCCTGGAAGATCAGCCACCACATCGCACGCAACAGGCTCGGCGACTGCGCGACCGCTTGCGCTTTCGCGCGCTGGTCGGCGAGCTCGCGATCGATCTCGGCCATCGGGACGGGCACGTGCGGGCGCGCCGCCTGGAACGCGCGCTCGTGATCGAGCTCCTCGAGCTCGACGCCGCTCGAGAGCGCGGGCACGAGCGTGTACAGGTAGCGGCCGAGCACGCCCGAAACCACGACGATGATCATGCTCCAGAACGCCGCCGACACCCACGAGTCGAGCTTGAGCGCCGAGTGCAAGATCACGAACAACGGGCCGATCGTGCCGGCCATCATGTGGAAGTCGAACCACATCGTGTTCGACGCCATCCAGCGGAAGATCTTGATGCGCCGGAAGATCGGATAGATCGCGGCGATCACCATCAGCGACACGCCGATCAGACCGCAGTAGACCGAGAGCCCCTTGCCCGCGTGATACGTGATCTTTTCGATGATGCCGGCGTCGGGAAGATCCGCGTACTCGCGCATCTTCTTGAACATCGCGAACTGATACGACATCGCGGGCGCCTTGAGCCGCAGCATCGCCTCGCCGAACGCGATCAAGAACGTGAGCAGACCGAGCATCCACATCACGAGCGGCGCGTAGCGACCGCGCTTGACCTTGGCCAAGCCGCCGGAGTGAATGTCGAGGCCTTCGGTGAACGGCAGGACCGGCAGGACCTCCTTGCGATCCTTCTTGGTCAGATCGGTGTCGAAGCCGGTGCGGCCGAGCAGCGCCATCGCGGGCGAGCGCTCGCGGAACAGATCGTAGGCATCGATCTCGATCAGCGAGCCGGTGGGGCACGCCGACACGCACGCCTGATCGCCGTACGCGATGCAGTGATCGCACTTGTTCGCGATCCGGCGCGCACGCGCGACGCGGCCGGTACCCGCGCCGAACTTGAGCGAATCTTTCTTCTCGAGCCGGTGCTTGAAGCCGAGCTTGAACGTCGGCGCGTCGGGCTCGATCTCGACCATGTCGATCGCGCCGTACGGGCACGATTGCGCGCACGCGGTGCAACCGGTGCACGTCGACTCGTTGATCACGACTTCTTTTTTCTCGGCGTCGAAGCGGATCGAATCGTACGCGCACGGATCGACGCAGCGCTGATCGGTACACGTGCGGCACGTGTAGATGAAGTCGAGCATGCCGAGCTGGTAGCCGCCGAGCGTGAGCCGGCGCGCGCCGTAGCGCTCTTCGCACGCCTCTTCGCACAGCTTGCAGTCGATGCAGAGCTCGAGCTGGCGCACGCGCACCATCTCGCCCGAGACGCTGATGCCCTGGCGAACGAAGAAGTCGAGCAGCTCTTGCTTGACGCCGGAGACCCACGCGAGCCGCTCGCGCGACACGCCGAGCGCACGGCGAAGTCGCGCCTCGAACGGCGGATGCCGAACCGCGAGCTCCGCGATCCAGCGATGGTCGAGCGAGATCAACACCGACGGTGCCGCCGTGTAGAACGCGATCGGCTGGCTGCGCGCCGCCGACAGCGCGGCCGAGTTGAACAAGTCGCCTTCGATGAACAGCGCGACGTTCTTGAGCGCGATCCGTGCGAGCGGCGGCGGCTTGATCAGCGACTCTTCTTCGCGCTCTTCTTTCGACGCCTGCTCGTGGGCGATCTGCGCCGCGTGACGTGCCGACAGCTCGCCCTCGTTGAACACGGCCGCCGCGACCTGGCCGCGCGCGATGTAGATCACCGGCGCCGGCTGACCGCTCGCCAGCCCGATCGGATCGAGCACGAACATGTCGCGCTCGACGTGGCGCGGCGAGATCCCGCCCTGCTGCATCGCCGCGATCAGGTCCTGATTCGGCACGCCTTCGAACAGCGGCAGGTTACGCACGACGGCGTAGTCCGCCTCGAGACCCGGAGGCAGCATCGGCCCGCCCGGCGGGGCGCTGTGCTGAATGGCCAAGTTCGACATCGCGAGTGAGGCCATGGGGCCGAAGCCCCACGGAAAGCAAACGACGCGCCCAGAGGCACCCCGCTCGGTTTACGCTCGGATATTATCAGGATACGAAGTTCAGGTGCATCTGGTGACGACACGCAATTGGGGAATGCCGTCCCCAGCGCCACTGGTGCTCGCGATCCTCATTACGAGCGGAACAGCCGTGGTCGCGGATCCCGTCGGATTCGTGCCCACGCAAACGTCGACGGATCCACCGGTTCGGCCACCGCCCGGACCCGCGCCGGTGCTGCGGCCGACGTGGGACCTCGACGGGCTCTACCTGTGGCTCGGTCCGATCGGCGCGGTCGGCCATGAGGGCGGGGTCTGGGATTCGACTTTCGGCGGCGATCTCGCGCTCGTCCGCGTCCGCGAGCGCGAAACGCTCGGCGCGGTCGGCCTGACCGTCGGCGCGAGCAAGTGGACCACCCACGACGGCGGCCGGATCTGGGTCGATGGGCTCGTCGGAACCGAGCCGGTCGGCCACGTCATGCTCGGGCTCAGTGCCGGCGCGCTGCTCGAGCTCGACCAGGTCTCGGGGGCGCGCTTCGGCGCGACCGTCGGGCTCTGGGCCTACGACGCGATCGCGCCGTACGTCCGGGTCGGTTGGATCGACGATCTCCACGGCTTCGTCGAATTCGGCCTGCACATCCCGCTGCCGGTCTATCGCCACGATTGATGCCGACGCCACGAAACTCAGGCCTTTGGCCGACCGGCATTGACGAACGTCGCCTGCAAAGGTATTTAAACGCACCCTCACGGGGCGTAGCGCAGCCTGGTAGCGCACTTGGTTCGGGACCAAGGAGTCGCAGGTTCAAATCCTGTCGCCCCGACTAACCGCGGAGATGACCTCTCCGCGGTTTCGTTTTCGGGCTAGATTGGGGCCGTGGTTGCGGCGGTGAAGACATCGTCGAAGTTGTCGGTATTGGTGATCGACGACGATCCGGACATCCTGGAATACCTCCAGGACTTCCTGACCGCCGAAGGTTTCGACGTGACCACGCTCAGCGAGCCGACCGTCGCGGTCGAGCGCGTGCGCGACGAAGTCTTTCACCTCGTCGTGCTCGACCTGATGATGCCGAAGATCTCGGGGCTCGACTTGCTCGCGCAGATCCGCGCGGTCGACGACGACATCGCGGTCATCATCCTGACCGGCTATCCCACGCTCGACACCGCGACCGCGTCGATCCAGCACGAGGTCTCGGCGTACATCCACAAGCCGTTCACGCCCGCCGAGTTCCGCGACGTGATCGCGCGGATCGCGAAAAAGAAGGGCCTCGTGCTGCGTCGCGAGGACGAGCTGCACGCCGCGATCGGCCGGCAGATCCGCGATCTTCGCAAAGCGCGCGGGCTCACGCTCAAGCAGATGGCGCGGCGCACGAACCTTTCGGTCTCGCTGCTGTCGCAGATCGAGCGCGCCGAATCGAGCGCCTCGGTGTCGAGCTTGTTCAAGGTCGCGACCGCGCTCGACGTGCCGCTGACGGACTTGTTCGGCGGCTACTAACGCCGTAGCGTCGCGTCGAATACGATGCCTCGCCCGCTAAAAATCGCGCCGTCGATCTTGTCCGCCGATTTCGGCAAGCTCGCGCAAGAAGTCGGCGCGATCGCGACCGCCGACTACGTCCACGTCGACGTCATGGACGGCCACTTCGTGCCGAACCTGACGATCGGCCCGATCGTCGTCGAGGCCGTGCGGCGCGCGACGACGCTGCCGCTCGACGTCCACCTGATGATCGAAAACGCCGATCGCTGGGTCGCCGACTTCGCGAAAGCCGGCGCCGACATCATCGGCGTGCACGTCGAGGCGTGCCCGCACTTGCACCGCACGCTCCATCACATCCGCGATCTCGGCAAGAAATGCTCGGTCGTGATGAACCCGCACACGCCGATCGAGGCGATCGAGTGGGTGCTGCGCGACGTCGATCAGGTGCTCGTGATGAGCGTGAATCCCGGTTTCGGCGGCCAGAGCTTCATCCCGAGCGCGCTCGAGAAGATCGAGCAGCTGCGCGCGCGGATCGATGACAAAGGCTACGACGTCGACATCGAGGTCGACGGCGGCGTCAAGCTCGACAACATCGCCGAGGTCGTCGCCGCCGGCGCGAACGTGATCGTTTCGGGCTCCGGCGTGTTCGGTACCAAAGACTACGCGGCGACGATCGCGGCGATGCGAAAGCGGGTGGCGTCGTGAAGACGGTGCCGACGAAGATCACGCCGGCGAGCTTCATCACCAAGCTCGGCGATGCGAAGCGGCGCGCCGACGCGAATGCGCTGGTGAAGATCTTCGCGCGCGCGACCGGCGAGCCCGCGACGATGTGGGGCACGTCGATCATCGGCTTCGGCAGCTATCACTATCGCTACGCGAGCGGCCGCGAAGGCGACATGTGCATCGCCGGGTTCTCGCCGCGCGCATCGGCATTCGCGATCTACGTGCTGTCGAACGCGAAGACGGAGACCGCGCTGCTCGGCAAGCTCGGCAAGCACGACCGCGGTAAAGGCTGCCTCTACATCAAGCAACTCGCCGACGTCGACGCGAAGATCCTCGAGCAGCTCGTGCGCACGAGCTCCGCGCACACGCGCGCGACGCAGGAATGCGGCATCTGCGTCGAAGCCAAGCCTCAGCGCGCGAAGCGCGCCAAGTAGAACGCGTCGGCGTCGGGCGGCCACGTGCGCTGGTCGTCGACGAGGCGCAGGCCCGACCGCGCCGCGAACGCGCGTGCCTGCTCCGGCCCTTCGGCGCGCGTGAACGTGCACACCGAATAGATCAGCGTGCCGCCGGGCGCGAGCCGTTTTGCGACGCCGTCGAGCAGGCGCGCCTGGATCTCGGCGAGCCGCGGCACGTCGCCCGGCACGAGGCGCCACTTCGCGTCGGGATGGCGGCGCAGCACGCCGAGGCCCGAGCACGGCGCGTCGAGCACGATCAGATCGTACGCGTCGCCGAGCGGCGCATTCGGATCGGTCAGATCGCACGCGATCGGCTTGATGCTCGCGATCCCGAGCCGCTTCGCCGTCTCGACGCCGAGCGCGAGCTTCGTCGTCGAGCGATCGGCCGCGTCGATGTGCACGCGATCGCCGGCAAGCTCGGCGAGGTGCGTCGACTTGCCGCCGACGCCGGCACACGCATCGAGCACGCGCTGGCCCGGCTGCGGCGCGGCCGCGATCGCGACGAGCTGCGCGCCGGTATCTTGCACCGTCCACAGCCCACTCTGAAACGACGGGCTTCGCGACGGATCGCCCAAGCCGCTATCGATCGCGAACGCTTCGGGTGCGAGCTCGATCGTGCGCACCTGCGCCCCGGCGGTCGCGAGCAGCTCCATCACGCTCGCGCGCGAGCCGCGCAGCCGATTCGCGCGTGCGACGAGCGGCGCCGATTGCGCGAACGCCGCCGCATAGTGCTCGCCGCCGGCCGCGACGAGCTCGTCGACGATCCACCGCGGCAGCGAAAACTCGGCCGCGATCCGATCCGGTCCGTCCGGCGGCAGCGCCGGCTCTTTGCCCGGCGCGAGCTTGCGCAACACGGCGTTCGCGAAGCCCGCGAGCTTCGGGCCGCCCGATGCGCGCGCGGCGCCGACCGCATCATCGACAGCCGCGTACGGCGGCACGCGATCGAGCAGCAACAACTGATACGCGGCGACGCGCAGCGCGGTGACGACGCGCGGCGGCGTGCGCGACAGATCCGCGTGCGCCGCGAGCGCGCGATCGATCCGCGCGCGATGCCTGAGCACGCCGTAGACCAGCTCCGACGCGAGCCGGCGATCGCGATCGTCGAGGTTCGCGCGCGCGAGCTCGCCGTCGAGCGTCGGCGTGGCCCACGCGCGATCGCGATCGATCCGCTCGAGCACGCGGCGGGCGAGCTCTCGGGCCGTCATGGTCCAGACCTCGCTCTCGGATCCTCCGCGTGCCGCGTCTTCGTCTTCGGACCCGGCGCGGTCACGCGGCCAGACCTCGCGCTCGGGTCCTCCGCGTACCGCGTCTACGTCTTCGGACCCGGCGCGGTCACGCGTCCAGACCTCGCTTTCGGGTCCTCCGCGTGCGGCGTCTCCGGCCCCGGCGCGGTCACGCGTCCAGACCTCGCGTTCGGGTCCTCCGCGTGCTGCGTCTCCGGACCCGGCGCGGTCATGCGGACAGATCTCGCTTTCGGGTCCTCCGCGTGCCGCGTCTTCGTCTTCGGGCTCTGCGCGGTCACTTGACCGGCTCGGCGTCGGCCGGCTTGTCGAGCTTGTCGCCGATCTCGATGCCCCGCCCGGCCGCGAACTGCTGCGCCGTCATTCGCTTGCGACCCGGCGCCTGCAGCTCGGCGATCGCGATCACGCCGCCTCTGCAGCTGACATGCGCACCGCGCGCGTCGATCGCGATCACGGTTCCCGGCAATCGCCCGGCGGTCCCGTCGGTCATGGTCGCGCGAAACAGCTTGATGGTCTCGCCGCGCAACGTGGCGCGCGCGCCCGGCCACGGATCGACGCCGCGGATCCGCGCCGCGACGAGATCCGGCGCCTGCGTGAAATCGATCGCGCCGTCGGCCTTCGTCAGCATGCGCGCGTGGCTCGCTTCGGCATTGTCCTGCGCCATCGCTTCGAGCTCGCCGAGCTTCGCGAGCGCCTCGACCAGCGCGATCGCGCCGATCGGCGCGAGCCGCGCGAGCAGCTCGCCCGACGTCTCGGCATCGCCGATCACGACCTCGCGCTCGAGCAACACCGGGCCGGTGTCCATGCCCTCGTCGAGCTGCATGATCGAAATGCCGGTCGTGCGCTCGCCGTCGATCACGGCCCATTGCACCGGAGCCGCGCCGCGATACTTCGGCAGCAGCGAGCCATGCACGTTGATGCAGCCGCGCGGCAGCGCTTCGAGCACGGGCTTCGGCAAGATCTTGCCGTACGCGACGACGATCGCGACCTCGGCGCCGCTCGCTTTGAGCGCGGCTTCGAGCTCGCCGGTCCGAGCCGATTTCGGCTGCAGCACCGCGAGGCCGAGCGCTTGTGCCGCGACCTTCACGGCGGGCGGCGTGAGCTGACTGCCGCGGCCGGCCGGCTTGTCGGGCTGGGTGACGACGAGCGCGACCTCGTGATCGCCGCCGGTCGCGAGCGCGCGCAGCGTCGGCACCGCGAACTCGGGCGATCCCATGAAGACGACGCGCATTGCTAGTCCACCAAGTTCGCGAGGTACGTACCTCGCAGCCGATCGTCGCGCAACACGCGAAACGCCTCGTCGAGCACGACCGCGATGTCGTCGAGCTCGCGCGCGAGCTCGCGGCGCAGATCGGGCGGAAACCCATCGGACGCGAAGTCGCGGCGCGCCGCTTGATACGCGCGGCGGATCTCGAAGCCGGTCGCGTCTCGACGCACGCCGAGCAGCGCGAAGTAGTCGGCCTCGGTCACGAGCTGCCAGCGCGCACGCACGCGCTCGCGATCGATCGCGAGGTCGGTCTCGCCGACGAGCGCGGTCGCTTCTTCAAGCTCGGCGTCGGCGCGGCGCAGCGTCGCCAACCCGAGCACGCACAAGCCCCACGCGAGCGGCAAGATGTCGGTGACGTCGGCGCCGGCGGTGCGCGCGATCGCCGCCAGATCGGCCTGGCCGTCGAAGCTGGTGAGCGCGATGCGCTCTTCGGCGCCGAGATCGCCCGAGCTGACCACGGCGCCGAGCCGCTCGCGATCGCGCACCTCGACGACGGTCGACGGCGGCCCGACGAGCTTGCCGAGCGTCGAGCGGTCCAGCTTGCGCCGCACGCCCTCCAAGATCAGCGACGCCGGATGACGCGACAGCCGGATGCGCTCGCCCGACGCCGTCTGATCCGGCGTCACGTGATAGTGGCCGTGGTCCCAACCGAACAGCGAATAGATGATGTCTTCGACGTGACGGCGCACGGCGGGCAACAGCTCGCGGCGCTTGAGGTAGCCGAAATCGACGAGGATCTCGCCCATTCGCCGACCGGATTGCTCGACGTGGACCTGGCAACGCTCGTACTGCGCCGCGGTGATCTTGCCTTCGCGGACGAGCAATTCGCCCATCCGATCGCCGGGCTGGTTCGACGACGCGAACACCGGCCGGCCGGCATCGAAATAGACGACCTTTTCGACCTCGTCGCGGCGAAATCCGATACGCCCGGTGCCGCTCGACGCGAACAGCTTCGCGAGCAGCATCGCCGCATCCGAGACGCCGCGCACGATCTCACCGGAATCCGGCAAGCCGCGCTCGCGCACCTGCGTGTCCCACGAGCCCGGCGACGTCGTGAGCTCGCGCGCCTCGGTGAAGCGGCGGCCTTCGATCTCGGTGACGCTGCCCGGGCCGAGCGCCGGCTCGGCGACGAGCGCCGCGAGATCGATCTCGGTCTGGTGATCGTGACGCGGCCGCACGTCGACCGGCGTCGGCGACGGCGCGCCGTCTTGAAACAGCCGCGCCGCCATCTGCGACATCTTCTCGCGCAGCCGCCGCGCGAAGTCGCGCCCCGCCGGTCGCTCGGCCGGCGGTGGCGACGTCGTCGACGATGCCGTCGATGCTCCCGGTTGCGAGCTCGCAGGTGCCGGCGCCAGCGGCGGCAGCTCGTCGAGCGGCGGCAAGCTCGGCTCGGCGAGCCCGGCGGCGATGACTTCCGCTTGCTGGCCGCGCACGAGCGGCGGCGGCGTGGTCTCGAGCGCCGCGAGCGCGAACGGATCGCGGGTCGCCGTCGTCGCATCGTCATCGGGATCGCTCTCGGTACGCGCCGGCTCGGTGGCATCGGCGCGCTCGACCAGCTCGCGCAGCGCGATCGGCTGCGACCACTCTTCGTCGTCGTCGGAGCCGCGCTGGATGATATCGAGGTTCTGCGGCGGCTCGCTCGACGTCCGCGATCGCGCGATCTGCGGTACCGCGTCGACGCCCGGCTGCGTCGTCACCGCGCCCGGCGATGTCGTCGACGGCGGCTCGCGCAAGATCAGCGTCGGCTCGCGCGTTGGCACCTGCGTCGTGCCCGGCTGCCACGGCGTCGGCGTGACCCGATCGTACTCGCCGCGCGGCTGGATCATGATCGGCGGTGGCAGCGGCTCGGGCTCGACGTCGGTCTCTTCGATGATCGCGTCGGCGTCGCCGCGACGGGTGTCGCCGTCATCGTCGTCGTCCGAGCCCAACGCGTCGGCCAGCGCTGCCCAGCGTGCGCGTTGCGCGACACGCGCCTCGGTGGGGTCGTCGCCGATCGCAGCCGGTACGCCGTCGGTCACGAGCGGGATGGGTCCGGTGAGGCCGACGCCGGTGCCCTTGTCGGTCGTCGTGCGTGCCGGGTGAAAATCATCGTCGCCGTTGCCGCCGCGCAACGCGATGAGATCGAGGCTCGACTGCACCGCGAAGCGCAGCGCCTTCTCGGCCAGCGGCCTCGACACGAACCGCTCCGGTGCGAGCTCGAGCGCGTCGATCGCGTTGCGAATCGGCCCGACGTCGTCGCCGACGAGCACGATCGCGACCCGCCCGTGCGGCGCGATGTCGCGCAGCGTACCGACGAGCGAGCGCGTGTCGCCGAGCTCGAGGCTCGCGGTGATCACGACGACCGGCGGCCGCCGCGACGCAAAGATGTCCAGCGTATCGTCGCCGCCGGTGCTGAGCGTGACGTCGAGCTCGCCGTACGGTGCCGGCAGCGGCTCGGCAAGCGCACCCGCGAGCTCTCCGACCCGCGCGGGATCGGCGACGATGAGCACGCTCGACGAGACTTCGGCCACGCGAGCGGCATTATCGCACGACGGCAACAGCGGGCTAGCGCGCAGCTCATCGATGCGGAGCGAATTGCGGCGGCGCCGGTCCTAGAGCGACGACATCGGATCGACGTCGAGCACGACCCGCACGCCGGTCGCGACCTCGGCCGCCGCCATCGCGCGCGCGACCCGGCGCAACGCCGCGCGGTCGGTGCCGCGCAGCCAGATCTGCCAGCGCGTCCGGTTGCGCAGCTTCTCGAGCGGCGCCGGTACCGGCCCGCGCAGCTCGACGCCGGCGAGCCCTATCGCCTCGCCGACGTCCGCGAGCTTTCGCGCGGCTCCGGCGACGGCGTGCTCGTCGCCGCCATCGATGCGCACGGCGATCAGCCGACCGTGTGGCGGATAGCCGAGCTCGGCGCGCGACGCGGTCTCCGCCTCGAAGAACTGCACGTAGTCGTGCGCGGCCGCCGCGATCACCGCCGATGCGCCCGGCCGGTACGTCTGGACGATCACGCGCCCTGCCCGCTCGCCGCGTCCCGCCCGCCCGGCAACCTGCGCGAGCAGCTGGAACGTGCGCTCCGAGGCGCGAAAATCCGGCAAGTCCAAGCCGGTATCCGCGCACAGCACGCCCACGAGCGTGACTCCCGGGAAATCGTGGCCCTTCGTCACCATCTGCGTGCCGACGAGGACATCGATCTCGCGCCGCGCGACGCGCGCGAGCACGGCTTCGATCTTGGAACCGCTCGCGACATCGCGGTCGAGCCGCGCGACCCGCGCCTGCGGAAACTCGGCCGCGACCGCGTCGGCGACGCGCTCCGTGCCCAGCCCCTTGCGGACGATCGCACCGTTGGTCTTGCACTCGGGACACGCCTCGGGGACGCGCCGAACGTAGCCGCAGTAGTGACACGTCAGTCGATCGCTATGGCGGTGATAGGTCAGCGACACCGCGCAGTGCGGACAGCGAAACGAGTGCCCGCACGCGCGACACAGCACGAACGTCGCGAATCCGCGCCGGTTCAGAAACAAGATCGATTGATCGCCGGCCGCGAGCGACGTGCCGATCGCCTCGCGGAGCACGTTCGACAGCATCGCGTCGCCGTCGGGAATGTGGACGCGCAGGTCGACGACGTCGACGCTCGGCATCGGTCGCGCCGTCGGCCGCTTCGCCAACGTCAGCAACCGATACGTGCCGCGCCGCGCATGCGCGAAGCTCTCGAGGCTCGGGGTCGCCGAGCCGAGCACGCACACGGCGCCCGCGCGTTGCGCCCGCACGAGCGCGACGTCGCGCGCGTGATAGCGCACGCCTTCTTCTTGCTTGAACGAGCCGTCGTGCTCTTCGTCGACGACGATCACGCCGATCCGCTCGAGCGGCGCGAAGACCGCAGAGCGCGCACCGACCGCGATGCGCGCCTGACCGCGCCGCAGCCGCGACCACTCGCCCAACCGCGCCTGCTCGGACAACCCCGAGTGCAGGATCGCGACCTCGTCACCGAACCGCGCGCGAAATCGTGCCGCGAGCTGCGGCGTCAACGAGATCTCCGGGACGAGCACGAGCGCGGTCTTGCCGGCGCCGAGCGCCTCCGCGATCACGCGCAAGTACACCTCGGTCTTGCCGCTGCCTGTCACGCCGTGCAGCAAGAACGGCGCGAAGCTCGCCGGCGGCTCGCGTAGTGCCCCGACGATCGCGTCGATCGCGACCGCCTGCTCGTCGGTCGGCGTGGGAGCCGCGCCGCCGCCCATCACGTCGTCGACCGGCGCCGCATCGAGCTCGACCTCGCGCTCGCCGAGCTCGACAAGGCCCTGCTTCGCGAGCTCGCGCAACGCCACTGACGCGCCCGCGATACGCCGATTCAGCTCGGCGACCGCGACGTGCTCGCCGTTCGCCGCGACGAGCGCATCGAGCACGG
>DASXEF010000188.1:0-4634 GCA_036490255.1 Kofleriaceae bacterium | reverse complement strand
AGTTCAAGCGCGCGCGCCGATTCGAGTACGCGCTGTCGGTCGCGCTGTTCGCGATCGAAGTCACGCCGCCGCCGCCGCCCGCGGGCATTCGCGGGATCTTGCGCGCCCGCGCCGGCAACGCGCTGATCCACACGATCCGCGACATCGACATCGCGACGCAGCTCGATCACGAGCGCTTCCTCGTGCTGCTGCCGTACACCGATCTCGCCGGCGCCACGAACCTCGGCCGGCGCGTGATCGCCGCCGTCGCCGACGGCGAGCCGGTGATCTCGAGCGGGCGATCGTTTCCGCCGCGCGTCGTCGGTGCAGTCGCGCAGGCGAAGCACGGCGAGCAGCTCAGCTTCGCGAAGCTGATGAAAGACGCGACGCGCGCGCTCGATCAAGCTCGCCGCGACGGCGCCGAGCTCGCCGTGCAGCCGTGAGCGCCCTCGCAGCGGTCGTCGGCTGGCCGATCGCGCACTCGAAGAGCCCGGCGATGCTCAACGCCGCGTTCGCGGCGACGCAGATCGACGCCGAGATGATCGCGATGGGCGCGCCGCCCGAGCAATTCGCGGCGACGGTGCACGGTCTGCGCGAGCTGCCGATGCTCGGCGCGAGCATCACGCTGCCGCACAAGCTCGCCGCGCACGCGCTGTGCGACGACCTGTCGCCGGCGGCGCATGCGATCGGCGCGGTCAACTGCTTGGCGCTCGAGCGCGGCCGCTTGATCGGCCACAACACCGATGCGTCAGGCTTCGTCGATGCGGTCGCGACGCCGCTCGCCGGCATGCGCGTCGTGCTGCTCGGCGCAGGCGGTGCCGCACGCGCGGTCGCATACGGCGCGGCACAAGCCGGCGCGCACGTCGACGTGATCGCGCGCTCGCCGTGCGCGTGGTTCGCCGCGCAACCGTGGAGCGCGCTCGCGACCGCGGTCGCAGACGCCGATCTGCTCGTCGACTGCACGCCCGCCGGGCTCGACGCGGCCGGCGATGCCGCGTTCGCAGCGCAGATCCCACTACATGCGTTGCCGGAGTCTGCCGCGGTCGCGACGCTCGTGTATCACCGCGCGACCGCGCTGCTCGACCAGGCGCGCTCGCTTGGCCATCGCACCCTCGACGGTCGCGCGATGCTCGTGCATCAGGCCGCGCGCGCGTTCGCGATCTGGACCGATCGCGTCGCTCCCGTCGACGTCATGACGCGCGCGCTCGACGAGTCTTTGAAGACTTCATGAATGCCGTGCATCACCCGCGCTTGCCCGTATGATTACGTGACAACGCGCGAGGTGACCGATGAGGGACTGCCGTGCGCTCGTGTTCGTGTTGGTGGCCAGTGCCGGCGTCGCGTCGGCTGATCCCGTTCGACCCGATCTTTACGTCGAGGATCCGTACGCGCCGCACGACACGTCGGGGTCGACGGCGCGGCTCGGCACGATGGTCGGCTTTCTCTACGGCATGCCGCAGGAAGTCACCGAGCTCGGCCTCGAGGCCGCCGCCGGGCAACGGTGGGGACGGTTCTCGCTCGAAGCCGAGCTCGCGTACTACGATCTCGAAGCCGTGAGCACGTACATGACGCCGCTCGGCGAGACGTCGGGCAATGTCGGCGTCGGTCGAGGCGAGCGTCTCGCCGTGCTCGGTCGCATCGACGTGCTGCGCGTCGGCTCGCACGTGATGGGCCCGAACTCGATGGCGGCGTTGTACGTCGAGGGCGGCGCCGCCAGTGAATGGGTGCAGTTCACGTCATCGCTCGACGACGGACTGCGGCCCGACAACTCGCATCGCATCGAAGGCGTGGTCGGCGTCGGCTTGATGCTCGATCATCGCCTGCAGGAGCCGATCGGCTTTCCGCATCGGATCGCGTGGTTCCTCGGCTTGCGCATGATGATGTCGCCGCACCAGGAGATGGATGCGACGGTGTGCCGTAGCGACACGATCTGCGCGCGCGAAGAGATGCCGGGACAAGCCGACGCCGGACCGGTCGATCAGTCGATGGTCTTCCAGTCGAGCATGGCGTTCACGTTCTAGCGCTCTGGATAAGTCCGCGATCACGATCGCTCGCGAGCTTCGGATCCAGGGCTTTAGTTATTGATCGGCGGCGGCGGCGGCACGCCGGTGTCGGGTGCCGGCGCTGCAGGCTGATCGGGAGTTGCCGGCGCGGTCTGGCCGTTGCACTGGACGTTGTCGACGCACGTGCCGTGCTCGGTGGAACACTCCATTCGACCAGCCAGCGCGTAGTTCGGAATGATTTCCTTCTCCGCGCTATCCGGGATGGTCTTGCAGCAGCACGTCGGCGACACGTCGGAGCCACCCTCGACGATCGGGTCTTCATGCTCTTTTTGCGTACCGCCGCACGCTGCGACAAACACCAGCGAAACCAACGAAGCGACCTCGATTCGCATGTCAGAGGTCGTATCACGATCCTGCTTGCTCTGCGTCGCGCTTGGCCCAAAGCTGGTCGCATGCGCAAGCTCGCTGCGGCAACGGCGCTGCTGGTTTTGGGAGGGGTTGCGAACGCGGGCGGGCTCTCCGCGCGCTTCGGGTTGACCGGCGCGATCGACGATCAAGCGGCGCCCGGCAAGATCGAAGGCGGTCCGGCACTCGGGCTCGGCTATCGCAGCGGGCCGTTTCTCGCCGAAGTCGAGTGGGCGTACTTGAGCTTCTTCGATCCCGATACGGTCAGCGGCGGCGTGCAACGCGTCGGCGTCTCGCTGCGCGCCGACGTGCTGCGCAGCTACGCGACGCACTGCTGGTTCCGCGGCGGCTGCACGCGCGCGTCGTCGCTGTGGGCCGAGATCGGCGCGGGCGAGCGGTTTGGCCAATGGGTGCTCGACGCGCAGGACGTCGCGCCGGCGAATTCGCACGAGCCCGAAGCGCACGTCTCCGTCGGCATCGAGCTCGACAATCAGATCTGGCCGATGCGCAACGGCTGGCAGCTCGGGCTTCGCCTCGCGGTCGCGCCGCGCGGCGTCGGCGAGGGCTCGACGTGCCGCACGACCGGCGATTGCTCGACGACGACGTCGTCGTCGCTGACGGCGAACGACAAGGGCGGCTACGACAAGGCCGTCCTCGTCGAGTGGATGTTCTTGTTCGGTCGCTAGTAGTCCGACGGCTGCACCGGCGAGAGCACCTGCTTCATCGCATACGGATCGACGTCGAGGATGCCCGCGATGAACGGGAACGTCTCGGCCATCGTCACGGCGACCGCGCCCGGTTGCGACGTGCACTCGGGCGAGCTCGCGAGCGGCACGAACGGGAAGAACGTCTCTTCGACGAAGAACGCGTCGCTGCCCGGCCCGTTCACTTCGAAGCCGGCATACGTCGGCGGCGCGCAGCCCGAGCACAGCGGCATGCCACTGCCCGCGGTCGGATTGCACTCGGTGTCGTAGAGCGCGGCCGGCGTGAGATCGTCGACGGTCGCAGAGCCCGCGAATTTGACGTACACGCCTTGGTACGGCGACGTGGCGGACTCGGCGAGATCGCTCGCCGATGCGATGTACGCCGGCGGCGGCGTCGAGCCCGTCTTCAGCACGGTCTGCGCGGTCGGTTCGAGCTGCAGCTGGCCGTGATACGCGCTGATCGTGCCGGTGATGCTGACGAGCGTGTTCAGCGCCGGCGCCTCGACGTGCGGGGTGCAGCTCGCTTTGCACGGACACGTCGTCGCCGCGAGCGGATCGCAGAACACGGAGATACCGGAGTACGCGCCACCGGCCGGATCTTCGACGTACCAGATCACCTGATCGCCGGTCGGGCCCTGCACGGCGGTCACGACGGCATTCACCGTGATCGACGCCGACGTGCCGGTGCCGGTGTACGCCTGGCGCGCGGCCGCGATCGTCGTCGTCGGAGTCGGCGCTGCATCGCCCGTCATGGTCGCGTCGCTACCGTGCGTCGGCGATGACGAGCTGCCGCACGCCGCGATGAGAACGAACACGCAAGCTCGAGTCATAGCGCGGCATACGCCGCGGCCCGCGAGCTGTTAAGCGAACGCTCGGGGCATGTTCGTTCAGCGATCGTTCTTAATCAGGTCAATTCGACCCAGACTTCGTTGCGGCGCAAGAACGGCGCGGTCGTCGGCGGATCGAAGCCGGCGAACATCGGCGCACTCGCCGGCTCGAGGCCGGCTTGTTCGACGAGCTTCATCAGCTCGCGCTCGCGCTGATGGACTTTCTCGGCGTTGTAGCGGCCGTGAAAGCGCAGCACGGCGACGCGGCGCTCCGGCACCGTGTCGAGCTCGACCTCGCTGTCATTCGGCGTCGGCAGCGACGTGACATCGCGGCCCTTCGGCATAACGAACGACATCCGGAAGCCGCGCGCGTTCTCCGCGGCGATCACCGGCGAGGTCATCGCGAGCTTCTCGGGCTTCGCGCTGGTCGGTGCGAAGTTGTCGCCGAAGATGTAGCTCGCGAGCTTCTTGAAGCCGCGCTGCACGGCTTTGTCGTAGTCGTCGAGCTCGAGATCCGTATGCGCGGTCACGTGTGCCGCATAGCGGCGAATCTCGAGATCGCCGATCCGCGACTCGAGCTGGAAGTCGGGCTCGTCGGTAAACAACCGAGCGAGCTGCCAGCGCGCCGCGCCCAAACCGAGCGCGGTGAGCCCACCTGCCACAACGCCGGCGAGCTTCGAACGCCTACCGACGAGCACGCCAACCCCGACAGGAAC
>DASXEF010000554.1:0-3552 GCA_036490255.1 Kofleriaceae bacterium | reverse complement strand
GACCTCGATCAAGCGCTCGGCGGCGAACACCGAGAGATACGCGCGGCCGGTATCGATCGCGACCGAGCGTCGCGTCGTCGCGGCGGTCGCGCGTTCGACCTCGAGCGTGTCGCGCGCGCGCTGCACGTCGGCGCGCTTGCGAAAGTCGAGCAGCGGCATCGCGATCGTCAGCTCGCCGATGAACGACTCGCCCGCCGACGTCTCGAAGCCGTGCGAGAACCGGTCGCCTTCGAGCTGCTGGTACTGCGCCTGCACGCCGATCAGCGGGCGCAACGTCGACGCCGACTCCTGCAGCAACGCATCGGCCCGGATCACTTCGTCGGCCGCGATGCGCGCGTCGGCCGAGTGCGCCATCGCGAGCGCGACGGCTTGCTCGAACGTGACCGCCTGCACCGGCGAAGCCTCGGCTCGCGCGATCACCGTCGTCGCGTCGTCGGGCGTGAGCTCGGGCGGTGCGGGTTGCGCATCGGCATTCGCGGCCACGCACAACGCGACGACGACCACACGCTTCATGGTTTCCCCGGCGCGCCTCGCGCTTGATCGCCGGACGGCAGCGGCGCGCCGTTCGCGGTGGTCGGCGGTGCGAGCTTCGCGTCGACCGCGAGCCCTTCCGACAGCCGCTCGCTCGGCGCGAGCACGACCTGATCGTGATCGCCGAGGCCCGACAAGATCGCGACCTGGTCGCCCATGTTGCTGTCGACCTTGACGGTTCGCCAATGGATCGCGCCGTGATCGACGACCGCGACGCGCGTACCGCTCGCATCCGCGACGAGCGACGACGGCCCGATCATCAGCGGCGAATCGACGCGATTGACTTCGAGCTTGATGCTCGCGTACATGCCCGGCAGCAGCGCGCCGTCGGTGTTCGGGATGCGAATCTCGGTGGTCAGCGTGCGCGTCGCCGGATCGAGTGCGCGCGACGTCCGCGTGACCTTGCCCTCGAACGTGCGATTCGGAAACTCGCGCAGCACGGTCGCGGCCGTATCGTCGACTTTGACGCCCGGCGCGTAGACCTGCGGCACGTTGACGAACACGCGCACGATGCTCGTGTTCGCGACGCGAAACATCGCCTGGCCGGTGCCGGCGGTGACGAGCTGCCCGATCTCGATATTGCGCACGGTGACCACGCCGTCGAACGGCGCGACGATCGTCGCGAACTGCTTGAGGTCGCGCAGCCGCTGCACGTTCGCCTCGGCGGTGTGCAGCGCCGCCTCGCTCGCGCGCAGGCTCGCGCCGCGCGCATCGAAGCTCGCCTTGTGCTCTTCCATGTCCTGCTGCGACACGACGCCGGAGCCGGCGAGCGTCTGGTAGCGCGTGCTCTCCGTCGACGCGAGCGCGAGCTGCGTCTTCGCCTGCTCGATGTTCGCGCCTGCTTGCGCCGCGGCGGCTTCGGCCGCGCGCAATTCCTCGTCGATATCCGGCGTGTCGAGTGTCGCCATGACCTGGCCGGCTTTGACCGTGTCGCCGATGTCGACGGTGTAGTTGTGGATGTAGCCGGTCGATCGCGCGTTGACGACGGCTTCTTGCACGGGCTGCACGGTGCCCGGCAGCACGATCTTGCCGTTCTCGCTCTCGCGGTGCGGCAGCACGACCTCGACGTGTGCGGGCTCGCTCGCGGCGCGCTGGCGATCGGTCTCGACCTCGGCGGCGCGGCGAATCCGCGGCACCACGCCGGCGATCACGAGCGTCGATACGACGATCGCGGCGACGGCGGCGGTGAGCACGAGCCGGCGCCGGTTCGGGCGATGCAACGCGGGATCGATCGATGCAGTTTCACTTTCCATAAGCCATCTCCTCGGGCGTCAGCGCCGATTTGGGCGGCGCCTTGCGCAGCGCGCTGTAGACGACCGGCACGAAGATCAGCGTCGCCAACGTCGCGACGCACAACCCGCCGATCACGGCGCGGCCGAGCGGCGCGTTTTGCTCGCCACCCTCGCCGAGGCCGAGCGACATCGGCAGCATGCCGAGAATCATCGCGAGCGCCGTCATGCAGACCGGCCGCAGTCGCGTGATGCCGGCGAGATACGCGGCCTGACGCGAATCGTGGCCGTGCACCCGCTGATCGTTCGCGAACGTGAGGATCAAGATGCTGTTCGACGTCGCGACGCCGATGCTCATGATCGCGCCCATCAGCGCCGGCACCGACAGCGTCGTGCTCGTCGCGAACAGCATCCAGATGATGCCGGAGATCGCGCCCGGCAACGCCGACAAGATGATCAGCGGATCGATCCACGACTGGAAGTTCACCGCGCACAGCAAGAACACGAGCAAGACGGCGAACACGATGCCGAAGCTGAGGCCGCGGAAGCTCTGCTGCATGCTCTCGACCTGGCCGCGCACGACGATCTGCGAGCCGCGCGGCAGCGTCTGTCGGGTGTGCTCGACGATCGCGTCGATCTCCTTCGCGACCGAGCCGAGGTCGCGGCCCTGCACGCTCGCGAGCACGTCGAACGTCTGCGCCGCGTTCCAGTGCGTGATGTTGACGGGCACTTCATCGCGCTCGAACGTCGCGAGGTTGCCGAGCGTCTGTGCGCCGATGCCTGCGTGCGAGCCGTCGGGCAACGCGATCGGCGTGTTCGCTAGCTCGCTCGCGTTCGACACGTTGTATTGCGGCGTCATCACGGCGACCGGGTACTGGACGCCTTTTTTCGGATCCATCCAGAAGTTCGGCGAGACCTGGCCGCTCGACGACAACGAGATCAGCACGTCGCTCGCGACGTCGCGCTCGGTGAGCCCTTGCTGGCTCGCCTCGGTGCGATCGACCGCGATCTTGATATCGGGACCGGCGACGACCTGGTTCAAGTGCACGTCGACGGCGCCGCGCACCTGCGCGATCTGATCGCGGAGCTTGCGGCCGATTGCGATGTTCTGCGTGCGGTTGCGCAGCGGCCCGACGATCTGCACGTCGATCGGCGCCGCGAGCCCGAAGTTGAGCACCTGCGTCGTGATGTCGGGCGCCTGGAAGAAGATCTCCATCGCCGGAAAGTCCTTCGCGAACCGCTCGCGCAGCCGTTTGACGTACGTCGCGGTCGGGCCGTGATGCTCGGCATCCAGTGCCACGAGCACGTCCGCGTCGGCCGGCGAGATCAGCGAGCCGTCGCCGAGCGCGTTGTTGATGCCCGATACGGGCACGCCGATGTTGTCGATCATCGTCGCGAGCTCGTCGGCGGGAATGATCGATTTCACTTCGTCTTCGATGCCGGCGATGCGGCGCTCGGTCTCTTCGATGCGCGTGCCCGGCTGCATGCGGACGTGGAACTTGATCTGACCGGCGTCGACGGTCGGGAAGAAATCGCGGCCGAGCAGCGGGAACAGCGCGACCGCGGTGCCGATCACGAACACCGCGAAGCCGCCGGTGACGATCGCTTTGTGATCGAGCGCGAAGTCGAGATAGCCGGCGTAGAACGCGCGGAATCGCTCGAACGCGTGATTGAAGCGATCGTGCACGCGCCAGATCAGCGTCTTCGGCGGCTGTTCGGCGCCGGTATAGACGGCGACCTCCGGCGCGAGCAAGTAGTGCACCAACGTCGGCACCAGCGTTCGCGACAGCAG
>DASXEF010000538.1:0-3026 GCA_036490255.1 Kofleriaceae bacterium | reverse complement strand
CTTGCGGATGAGCTCCGGGATATCGCCGAGGCGCGCGCTGCGAATGCACTCGCGGATCGTGCGCGTGACGCGAAGGATCTCGACGGCGGGCAAGCGGCGCCGGCCATCCTTGCTGGCGAGCAAGCGCAGGCACACGACGGCCTGCAGGCAGTCGCCGAGGCGGTCGCGGATCACGTCTTGTGCTTCGGCCTCGAACAGGCCGACGTAGCGCTGGATCGTCGCGACCGCGTCCGGCGTGTGGATCGCCGACATCACGAGGTGGCCGGTCTCGGCGGCCTTGAGCGCGGTCGACGCGGTCTCGCGATCGCGGATCTCGCCGACGAGGATCACGTCCGGATCCTGGCGCATCGCCGCGGTCATCGCGTCGGAGAAGCTCTCCGTGTCCGAGCCGACCTCGCGCTGGATGATCATGCACTTCTGCGGCTCGTGGATGAACTCGATCGGATCTTCGATCGTGACGATGTGCGCGTGCCGCGTCTCGTTGATGTAGCGCAGCATCGCGGCCATCGACGTGGTCTTGCCGTTACCGGTCGCGCCGGTGACGAGCACGAGGCCGCGGCGGGCGTCGGCGATCTCGGAGAGCACCGGCGGCAGGTTGAGCTGCTCGATCGACAGGACCTGGATCGGGATCAGGCGCATCACGATGCCGACCGCGCCGCGCTGGCGGAAGATCGACGCGCGAAAGCGGCCGCGCTGCGCGAGCGAGTACGACACGTCGATCTCGGCGAACCGCCGCGTGAAGTCGACGGTGACGCTGCGATCCTCGAGGATCATCCGCGCGATCGCTTCGGTGTCGCCCGCGCTGAGCGGCGGCACCTTGATCGCGCCGAGCAGCTCACCGTGCAGGCGATAGTGCGGCGGGTAGCCGACCTCGAAGTGAATGTCGGAGACGCCGCGCTCCACGCCGAAAGCGAGCAGCTTGTGAAACGCGTTGCGATCCATGCGAGGAGATCAGTTTAAACCCGGGCGGCCGGTCCCGGGCTTGTCGGCCGGTGCGTTTTCGCTGGCCCCACTCCGCAGGCTCGCGATCAGCGCCTCGCCGGTCGCTTCGTCGTCGCTGAGCGGCTGCCACGGCAGCGAGCCCGAGTCGTTCGACGTGCCCGCCGGCGGCTCCGAGGCACGCGGCCGCGGTCGATCCGGAGGGCCTACGCTGCCGAGCGCGACCTCGGAAGTGACTTCATCTTCGCGGCCGAACGCGTTGCGCGGGATCATGTCGACAAGGCTGCCGACCGCCATCGGGATCGCCAGATCGCGCTCGTCGTCATCGTCGCCGTCGTCGTCGTGCGCGACGTGCACGGGCATGATGGCCGTTTTCGGGACCGTGATCGTGCGCAGCTCGGCGCGCACCGCGTCGGGCAGCGTCGGGAACGCCGGGCCCGGCCGCGCCATGTAGTAGCCCTGGCCATAACGCAGGCCGAGCTCGCGCAGCGCGACGACGTCCTCGACGTGCTCGATGCCTTCGGCGACCATCACGGCGTCGATCGTCTCGGCGATGTGGCGCAGCGAGCGCAGCATCTCGCGCTTCACCGTCGAGCGCGCGATGCCGCGCACGAGCACGTCGCTGATCTTGATGAAGTGCGGGCGCAGCGACATCACGGTCTCGAGGTTCGAGTGGCGCGTGCCGACGTCGTCGATCGCGATGCCGAAGCCCATCGCCGTATACGCGCCGAGCGCGCGCTTGAACGACGCGAAGTTTTCGATCGCGAGTCGCTCGGTGATCTCGAAGACGATGTTCGCCGGCGTGAGGCCCGCCGACGACAACAGGTTGCCGACCTCGACCTCGATGAATGCCGAGTCGTAGAACGACATCGGCAACAGGTTGAGGAACAAGCGATGCACCGGCTCGAGCGCCTGCGCGCTGCGCAAGGCGCCGCGGAAGCACGCGCGATCGAGCTCGACGGTGAGATCGACATCTTCCGCGATCGCGAACAGCGTCGCCGGCGATTCGAACGCGGTGCCGCGCGGACCGCGCGACAGCGCCTCGTAGGCGAAGATGTCGCCGGTGCCGAGGTCGACGATCGGCTGATACACGCTCGTCAGACCCTCGCCCAAGATCACGTCCTGGAGCGTCGAGCGATCGCGGTGGCTCTTGCGCTGGCGCAGGTTCTTCGCGCTCTCGGTGGCATCGGCGACGAGCCGTGCCGTGATGCGCTCGGGGCGCAGCAACGAGTTGCCGAGCACGCGCGCCGAGCCGACGGTGATGCGCGGTTGCTCGCGCAGCATTTCGGTCACCATCGGTGCGAGCGCTTCTTCGACCGCGCGCTCGACCGTCGCGGCGAGCGCTTCGAGATCGATGCGATGCGCGCCGCGCGGCGCCAACAGCACGAAGTAGCCGTCACCGTCGCCGCTGCGACAGATGATATCGGCGGGATCGAGCACCGCGCCGCGCAGGCGATCGAGCACGGCGGCCGCGTGATCGTAGATCTCGCTGTGATGCGCGACGCCGAGGTCGAGCTCGACCCGGTGCAAGCGCGATAGATCGACGAGCAAGCACGACAGCGAGCGCTCGCGATTCAAGATCGCGGTGACCTCGTTCGTGCGCTCTTGATACGGCCGGAAGCGATCGAGCTCGGGCTCGCGCAAGCGGCGGAACGGCTGGCTGCGCTCGCTGACGTTGTGCTCGCCGGCGGAGAAGTAGTGAACGCGACCCGGACCACCGCGCTTGGCGCCGCGCAGCGCGGCCTCGGCGGCGGTGAGCAGACCTTCGGGATCGGCGGCGTCGTCGGACAGACACGCGACGCCGACCGACATCGTGAGCGAGCGATCGCCCGGTAGCTCGATGTCGCCGATCGCTTCGGCGATGCGCGACGCCTTCGTGAGCGCGCCGGTCTTCGTGGTCTCCGGCAACAGCATCACGAACTCTTCGCCGGAGTACCGCGCGATGATGTCGGATGCGCGATCGTCCTGCAGGATGCGCGCGACGCGTCGCAGGATGTCGTCGCCGACCTGGTAGCCGAGCGCGTAGTTCACGCTCGCGAACTGGTCGAGGTCGGCGATCAAGAGCGACATCGGTTGGCCGCCGCGCA
>DASXEF010000520.1:0-1849 GCA_036490255.1 Kofleriaceae bacterium | reverse complement strand
GCTCGAGGTCGCCTCGACGTCGCAGTACATGTGCGCCGCGCAGTCGGTATCGATCGCGCACGCGCAACCGTCGCTGCACGAGCTCGGCCCGTCGTTCGACGCGGCATCGGGCGATAGCTCGTGAATCCCGAGCAGCGAGTTGCAGCCGAACAGCAGCATCGTGCCGATCACGGCTGCGCCGCACCTCATGCCGCAAGCGTATCATTTGGTCGTCGTCGGCCGGATCGAATATGCTCGACGACGTGTACGAGCCCGGCACCGTCGTCGCTGGCAAGTACCGGGTCGAGAAATTGCTCGGTCGCGGCGGTATGGGCGTCGTGCTCGCCGCCGAGCACCTCGAGCTGCGCGTGCCGGTCGCACTCAAGTTCTTGAGCGATCGCTATTCGACGCGCACCGACATCATCATGCGGTTCTTACGCGAGGCGCGCGCCGCGGCGCAGCTCAAGAGCGCGCACGTGTGTCGCGTGTTCGACGTCGGTCGGCTCGACGACGGCTTGCCGTTCATCGTGATGGAGCGGCTCGTCGGTCAGGATCTCGCGAAGCTGCTGCGCGCCGAGGGCCAGCTCGCGGTCCCGACCGCCGCCGACTACATCGCGCAGGCGTGCGATGCGGTCGCCGAGGCGCACGACGCGGGCATCGTGCACCGCGATCTCAAGCCCGGAAATCTGTTCCTGACCCAGAATCGCGACGGCTCCGCGCTGCTCAAGGTCCTCGACTTCGGTGTGGCGAAGCTCCACACCGAAGAAGACCACGACATCACGAACAGCCAGACCGTCGTGGGCTCGCCGACCTACATGGCGCCCGAGCAGCTGCGATCGGCGCGCGGTGCCGACGCGCGCAGCGACATCTGGTCGCTCGGCGTGATCCTGCACCAGCTCGTCACCGGCAACACGCCGTTTCGCGGCGAGACGATCGCGGACCTCGCGATCCGCGCGGCGATCGATCCGCTGCCGTCGCTCGAGCACTTGCCGCCGGCGTACGCGGCGATCATCGCGCGCTGCCTCGAGAAGCAGCCGGATCGTCGGTTCCAGACCGCGACCGAGCTCGCGGCCGAGCTCGCGCCACTCGCGAGCCGACCGAGTCGGCCACCGACGATCACACCGTCGCCGCAGCTCGAGGTCATGCTCGGTCCCAACACCGCGGATCCGAGCGCACCGACCGAGACGACGTTGCGCGGCGCCGCGAGCGTGACCACCGGCATGCCGCGGGCGAAGAAGCCGCCACGTGCGCTCGTGATCGGCGCGGTCGCAGCAATCGCGATCGGCGCGGGCGCGGGCTTGTTCGTGAATCGCGGCAGCACGCCGGCGCGACCCGCAGCGCCGGTCGATGTCGTGCGCATGCCGACGGCCGCGCCGGTTTCGATCGACGCGGGCGTCGCCGCCACCGTCGTCGTCGTCGATGCCGCCGAGATCGTCGCAGCACCGCCGCCGCTCGACGCGGCCGTCCCAGCAGCGGCGATCGTAGCGCCGGTTCACGTCGCGAAGCCGCCGGTGCATCACAAGACGAAGGAACAGATCGGTGCGAGCCGCTACTGACGTCGCGCGCGCGTTGCTCGTCGTGATCGGGCTCGCACGCGTCGCGTTCGCCGATCCCGGTCACGTCGCCGACGAGACGTTCGAGCGCGGCCGCGCGCTGATGGCGAAGAAGCAGTACGCGGAAGCCTGCGCCGCGTTCGAGCAGAGTCAGCGGCTCGATCCGCAGTTCGGCACGCTGTTCAACCTCGCCGATTGCGAGGTGCAGCTCGGCAAGCTCGCGACCGCATGGGGCCGGTACCGCGAGCTCGAGCGCACCGATTCCAATCAAGAGCGGCGCGCACTGTCGGCGCAGCTCGCCACGCAGCTCGAGCATC
>DASXEF010000169.1:0-1697 GCA_036490255.1 Kofleriaceae bacterium | reverse complement strand
CGCGCGATCCGGTGCCACCGCCGGTGAACCCCGACATCCAGCAAGAGGTCAGCACCGCGCCGCCGAGCGTCGTGCACGGCAAGGACGGCGCGAACGTCGATCTCTCGACGCTGTGGGCCGACAAGCGCGTGCTCGTCGTGTTCTACATGGGCCACTGGTGTCCGCATTGCCAGAAGCAGCTCGGCGAGCTCAACGAGCACAAGGCGCAGTTCGACGCGAACCACACGACGATCGTCGCGGTGTCGACCGACACGCCGGAAGACATCGCCGCGCTCGAGACCAAGTTGGGCCTCGGCTTCGACGTCTACTCGGATCCCGAGCTGCAGACGATCGGCAAATGGGGCGTCGCCGATTACGGCGCGAACGTCGCGAAGCCGGCGTCGTTCATCGTCGAGCCAGGTGGCGCGATCTCGTTTCGCAAGATCGGCGAAGGCGATCGCGGCGCGACCGTCGACGAGTTGCTCGCCGCGACCGCTGCGAAGTAGTGCTCGCGGCCGGGCTCAACAGCATCGTCGCGCACGTGATCTACGTGCCGAGCGTCGGCTGCACCGCACACGACCGGCAGTCGATCGCGCCGTGAAGCTCGCCGACGTGTTTTCATAGCAGCGCGCTCACGACGCCGGCCCAATCGTCGACGGCGTTCGCGAGCCGGCCGTCGGCGCGATCGGCTTTGCCGCCGCCGCGACCACCGAGCTTCGCCGCGAGCTGTTTCCACACGGCGCCGCAATCGATCGTCGAGCCGGGCGCACGCATGAGCACCACGGTGCCCGCTTCGGGCGCGTAGAGCAGGGCATCGCGGCCGGCGGCGACGAGCTTGCTCGCGACCGCGCGCATCATCTCGGCATCGCAGAATTGCGGCAGCGCGGCGATCGCGGCGCCGGTTCCGGACAACGACTCGGCGACGACCGTCGCGAGCCGGCCGCGCAACGCGGTCAGCTCGGCCTGTTGCGCGTCGACATCGCGCGCGAGCTTGTCGATCGCGGTCGGGACCTCGGCGGGGGCACACGAGAATCGCGTCGCGAGAGTGCGCAGCACCTGATCGCGCGAGAACAGCTCGGCGCGCGCGCGCCGGCCGGCGGTGAACGTCACGCGCGTCATGCCCTTGTAGCGCTCGCTGCTCGTGATCCGGATCGCGCCGAGCTGCGACGTGCGCGTGCAATGCGTGCCGCCGCACGGCGAGAAGTCGAAGTCGCCGATCGCGACGACGCGAATATCGGCGGTGACCTTGGGATCGCGGCGTAGCTTGATCGCGGCGAGCTCGTCGGCATCTGGAAACCACGCGCGGATCGCGAGATCGTCGTCGACGAGATCGTTCGCGAGATCTTCGGCGGCTGCGAGCTCGGCATCGGGCACGCGATCGCGCGCGACGTCGATCGTCAGCGCCGACTCGCCGAGCCGCGCCGATGCGGTCGCCGCTTGCGCGCGCTCGAGCAGCGTGCCCGACAGCAAGTGCTGCGCGGTGTGTTGCGCCATGTGCTGGCGGCGGCGGGCCCAATCGAGCTCGCCGGCGATCGCGCCGAGCGGCAGCGCTGCGTCGACGATGTGGACGATCGTGCCGTCGTCCGTCTCTTGCGTGTCGCGCACGGCGATGCCGCCGAGCGTGCCGCGATCGCCGAGCTGGCCGCCCGCTTCGGGATAGAACGCGGTTTGATCGAGCACCGCAGCCGGACGATCGTTGAACGTGGTCATCGCGATCA
>DASXEF010000438.1:0-3941 GCA_036490255.1 Kofleriaceae bacterium | reverse complement strand
TAAGCCCGTCGTCCGATCTCGGACGCTATCGAGGAGAACGTTCATGGTCCGCTTCACCAAGTGCTTGGTCGCCGTCGTTGCGTTGGGATTTGTTGTTGGCTCCGCGTGCAAGAAGGCGGACAACGCCAGCGCCGGTGGCGGTGGTGCAACCGGCGATGACGTCGCGCTGATCCCGGCGGACTCCGAAGTCGTCTTCGGGCTCAACTTCGCTCAGCTGCAGCAGAGCGCGCTGTGGAAGCAGTACTCGCCGAAGATCATGGCGAAGATGTCCGACAAGCTGACGCAGTTCCAAGCCGCGTGCGGCTTCGACCCGATGACGTCGTTCAAGTCGATGACGATGGGCATGAAGAACGTCGGCGCGGGCAACGGTGCGAAGCCCGACGGCGTGATGGTGATCCACGGTCCCGACAAGGCCAAGGTCATGGCGTGCATGGACAAGTACAAGGCCGAAGCGGCCAAGGACGGCACGGAGCTCACCGTCGACGGTGACGTCGTGCTCGTCAAAGACACCAAGGACAACCAGACCGCCGCGATGACGTTCGTCAACGACACGACGATGATCGCGACGATCGGCGCGCTGGGCACGAAGGACGGCGTCAAGGCGGCCGCGAAGGGCAGCAACGGCCTGAAGTCGTCGCAGATGTTCAACGACCTGTTCGGCAAGATCAACACGGGCGATTCGTTCTGGGTCATGGTCAACGGCAACTCGCCGCTGCTCGACAAGGCGTCGATGATCGGCAAGCCGAAGGCGATGTACGGCTCGCTCAACATCACCGACGGTCTCTCGGTCGACTTCCACGTCAAGGCGGCGAGCCCCGACGAGGCGAAGTCGCTCGTCGACATGGCGAAGGCGCAGACCGATAGCCCGCAGGTCAAGCAGATGGTCGACAAGATCGAGGTCTCGAACGCCGGCGACGACGCGCACTTCGTCGTCGCGATGAGCGCGCAGAAGCTGCAGGCGCTCGTCGGTATGTTCGGCGGGATGATGGGCATGATGGGCGGCGGCGCGGGTGGTGGTGGCACGCCGTGAGCTCGCGCGCGTCGTGAGCCGTCGCGCCGTCGTTGCCCTGCTCGCGCTCGCGAGCTGCGGCAAGAAGCATCCGAGCGGTCCGCCGCCGGAGATCACCGGGCTCGCCGCGGTGCCTGCATCCGCGCAGGTCGTGGTGGTCGCCGACGTGCCGCGCATCATGGATGCGCCGCTCGTCGATCGCGCGGTCGACATGTTGATCGCGCGCGATCCGTCGCTCGCCGCGAGCTGGCAGAAGCTGCACGACAGCTGCAAGCTCGACGTCAAGACGATCAAGCACGTCACGCTCGCGATCGGCGCGCATCAGGGCCCGCAGCCGGGCACCGGCCCGGTGTTGCTCGTCGCGACCGGTCAGATCGTCGAGAACGATCTCGCGGGCTGCGTGCGCACGATGGTCGGCCAAGGCGGCGGCTCGCTGACCGCGAAGCCGAGCGGCGATCACACGCTGTACGAAGCGAAGGACGGCAACCGCGTCATGTACTTCGCGTTCGGTCGCCCCGACACCGTGATCCTCGGCGCGAACGAAGCGTTCGTCACCGAAGCGATCGGCACCGGCAAGAAGATCACCGACAACCCCGACATGGCGAAGTGGATCGCGATGGCCGATCAAAAGGCGCCGATCTGGGCCGCGGGCGTTGTCGACGAGCGCGTGAAGCAGGGGATGGTGAAGGCGTCGCAGGGCCAGGTCACGTCCGGCCCGACGGCGTATACGGCCGCGTTCGATCCGACGAACGGCGCGAAGCTCGAGCTCGACGCGATGATGGCATCTCCGGCCGATGCCAAGACGCTGGAATCGTTCGCGAAGAGCCAGCTCGCGGCGATGGGAATGGTCGCGCAGGCCAAGAGCCTCGGCACGATCGTCGACAAAATCTCGATCACCGCCGATGGCGTGGCGCTCCGGTTCAAAGCCTCGCTCAATCCCGACGAGGTCAATCAGCTGATTTCGGCGCTTGACGGCGGTGGCGGGTCTGCGGAGACTGCTCCGCCCGTCGGCTCCGCCGGCTCGCAAGGCAGCAAGTAACATGGCTAGCAAGAAGACCGTTTCGAAGAAATCCCCGAAGGCGAAGAAGCCGGCCGCGAAGAAAGTCGCGACGAAGGCGAAGGCGCCCAAAGCGCCGAAGTCCGAGCAGAAGGCGCTTCCGCGGCATCCCAAGGCGCGCGTCGCGGCGGACCACGAGACCAAGGCGGCGCTCGCGAAGACGCTCGCCAAGTCGCTCGCGCGCAAAGACGAAGACGACGGCCAGATCGCCGAGCGTTTGACCACGGCGTCGAACCAGCAGCTGCTGCGTTTGCACGACGTCGTCTCGACGGTGAAAGAGAAGTACGGCGATCGCGCGAAGCTGATCGCGAAGCTCGGCGAGCTCGAGAAGAAGGCGACGGACAAGGACTTCCTTGCCAAGCTCGACACGCTCGGCCTGCCGCAGCTGCTCGACATGGCGCGCGCGCACGGCAAGCACGCGTAAGCAGATCGTCGACGCTTAAAGCTGCGGTAGCGCGACGTCGTGCGACGCGAGCGTCGTACGAACCAGCGCCCAGACCGCGCCGGCATCGGTCGTCAGATCGTTCCACCGGCCGGGAAACCGCCCGCAGAAGCTCGTCTTGAGCACTTCGGGCAGCGCGCGTTTGCCGTCGTCGGCGAACAGCGGGTGCTCGAGATAGACGCACGCTTCGTCGGTCGCGCGCACGCTCAGGCTGCCCGGCAGATCTTGCGCGTTGCGGATCGCGTCGGCGACCGCGACGACGATCTCGAGCGTGCTCGCCGGCAGCTTCGGATGGCGCTGCGCGAGCAACGCGACCTCGGCGGTGGGTGGCGGATACGTCATCTGCAGCGGCGCGAAGCGATCGAGCTGCGCGGCGTCGATGCCGAACGTGCCCGAGAATTCGCGGCCGCGATTGACCGCCGCGATGAACTGCACGTTGTCGGGGATCGGGATGAACGAATTCTCGATCGGATGAAACACGCGGCGCGTCGAGTCGAGCGCCGGCATCAGCGCGTTGCGCGCCGATTCCTGGCAGCGGTTGAGCTCGTCGAGGAACACGAGATAGCGCGTCTCGGGATGGTCGCCGGCCTGTTCGATCGCGGTGAGGATATCGGTCTTGATGAAGTCGGTGACGGGCGCGCCGGATTCCGAGGCGCGGACCTGGATCGACACGAAGAAGTCGCTCGCTTCGACGACGGCGCCGCAGTTGAAGAACACGAACTCCATGCCGAGCGAATCGGCGATCGAGCGCGCGAGCACGGTCTTGCCGCAGCCCTGCGGGCCGTCGAGCAGGATGTTGCTGCCGCTCTGCAGCAGGACCTGCAGCTTCTTCGCGACGATCGGATCGAGATAGACGCCTTCGATTCGAAACGGCGCGCGCGCGACGAACTCGACCTCGATGCGGCCGCGGTCGTCGCGGTCGGCCTTGTCGATCGCGACGATGCGAACCAAGCACGCGACGCCGGGCACGATATGCTCGTCGTTCGACAGCACGACTTTCGGCGCGCGCCGGCCGTCCAAGTGCGTCGCGCGCAGCTTGAACTTCGACCTCGCGAGCGCGTTGGAAAAGAACGTCGCCTCGAACGTTCGCCCGACCACGAGATCGTCTGCTGCCCACTTCGTCATCCCGATCACGATAGCAACGAGCGACTCACGAGATCGCCGATGACGCGACCAAACCGCGCGACCGCGGGCTCGAGGTCGCCGTCGAGCACGACGTAGTGCGGGAAGCAGACTTCGGCGAGCGGCCGCACGGCGACCTGCGCGCACACGATGCCTTTGCGACGCGATAGCTGCGTGACCAGGCCGCGCAGCGCGGCGACGGAGCACTCGGTCGGCAGCCCGTCGCTGATCATCACCAGCACGCGGGCGCGCCGCGGCGATGCGAGCGCGACATTCGCGGCGTGAAACAGCGCGGCCGCGTCGTTGTTACC
>DASXEF010000427.1:0-11966 GCA_036490255.1 Kofleriaceae bacterium | reverse complement strand
CGAGCTCGTGCGCAATCGCGACAGCAAAGAGATCCTCGGCAAGGCCGAGATGGCCAAGATCAAAGACGAGCTGCACGCGCGCGGCATGCTGATCACGGTCTCCGGCCTCTACGGCAACGTACTGCGCTTGCAGCCGCCGCTGTCGGTGGCGGCGGGTCAGATCGACTCGTTCGTCGCGGCACTCGGTAAGACTCTCGAGGCCGTCCGAAAGGGCCTCTAGCTCGTACCCGATTGGGGTACGTTTCGCCCGCTCATGAACCTGTTCGCGTTTCGCAAGCACATCGATCGGTTGATCCATCCGATCGTGGCAGCGCTCGCCAAGCTCCCGATCCACGCGAACGCGTGGACGGCGTTCGGAGCGGTCCTCGGGCTCGTCGGCGGCTGGATGTTCTTTCGCGCGATGTGGTGGCCGGGCTTCGTCGTCCTCGTGGCGCGCGGCCTCGTCGATCACATCGACGGCTACAAGGCGCGCAACTTCAACCAGCGCAGCACGTTCGGCGCCGTGATGGACGACGTCTGCGACCGCTGGGTGCTCGGCATCATGTACGCCGGCGGCTGCCTGAACTTGTCCTACGACTATCCGCACGTGCTCATCGTGCTCGGCTTCGGCATCACCGGCGCGTTGACCAACGTCATCATCAAGCTGTCGATCTACGCCGAGAGCCAGCAGGACATCTGGCGCGAGAAGGGCAAGATCGGTCACCCGGTCGATGTCGTCGGCTTGTTCGGCTCGGCCGAATTCTTGATCTATTACGGGCTCGGCGTGTTCTTCACCGCGCTGCTCCACGACCCTCGGCCGCTGCTCGCCGGCTGCTGGGCGGTCGCGATCATGAGCCACGTGTCGCTGCTCCAGCGCGTGCGGTTCGCGTGGAAGCGCTATCGGTTCGTCGATCCGGGCCTCGCGGTCGTCAGCGACGAGCAAGGCGACGGTCAGGTCGAAGCGGGCTGAGATGGCGGCGGTCGCAGAAGTAACGCCGACGAGCGCGCCGGCGAAGCGCGTGGTCTCGCCGTGGAACCCGGCGAATGCGGTCACCGCGTCGCGGTTTCTGACGCTGCCGCCGTTCGTGTGGGCCGTGATGCACGGCTATCACCAGTGGGCGACGATCTTCATGCTCGTGTGCGGCCTGCTCGACAAGGCCGACGGGCTCGTCGCACGCGTGTTCGACTGCAAGAGCGCGTTCGGCGAGCTGTTCGACGCGATCGCCGATGCGCTGTGCTACGGGTTCGGCCTCGTCATCGTCGCCGCCTACGGCTGGGCGCCGGTGATTCCAGTCGTGCTCGTGATCGGCCTCGGCATCGCGAACGCCATCATGCGCGTCGCGTACGGCATTCGCGCCGGCCGCGCGACCAACTACAAGTCGTACGCGATGGAGCGCCTGGTCGCGTACACCGGCTATCTGATCGGCTTCGCGACGAGCGGGTTCGAGGTCACGTTCTTCTACTGGATCTTTCCGTTCGTGATGGTGACGATCCTCGCGTACGACACCAAACGTATGCTGGTCGATCCGATCCCAGGTGCACCATGACCGAGCCGATGTCTGCGACGACGTTCAACTGGTTCATCACGTTTGCGGTCGGCGGCGTGAGCGCGCTGTGGTTCGTCTACGACGCGGTCAACCTCGCCAATGCGCTCAAGCTCGACCGCACGAACCCGACGGTGCGCGACCGCCGGTTCGGTTACGCGATGGGCGTCATCATGGGCTCGATCGGCGTCCTCGGCGCGCTCAAGTTCCACGGCGTCGTCTAGCCGCATCGTGTAGCTTTGGGGAGCATGCGCTCCGCGATCGTCGTGTCGGTTTGCATCGGGCTTGCCGCGCCGAGCTTCGCCGGTCCACACCCGAAGCCTCCGAAGTCTCCGGATCAGGTCGAGCTCGACAAAGACGAGCAGATCCTTCGCGACCTGCAGGCGAAGCAAGCGCACATCCCTGCCGCGAAGCTCGCGAAGAAGATGTGGGATCTGCAGCGCAAGGTCTCCGGCGACGACACGCCGGTCACGCACATGCGGCAGACGCAATACGCCGTCGAGCTGCAGATGAGCGGCGACGACCTCGGCTCGCACAAGGTCTATCTCGACATGCTCGCCGAGACCGAGAAGGCGCACGGCCCGGACTCGCGCGAGGTGCTGTACGCGATCGCGCCGGTGATCGGCTACTTCTACACGCAAGGCCGCTACGAAGAGGTCGAGCCGTACATCCAGCGCGAAGTCGCCATCGCGAAGCAGCTCTCCGGCGACAAGAGCGCCGACTACGCGAACTATCTCGCGCAGTACGCGACGCTGCTCAACATCCGCAACGAGTACGCGGCGGCGCTGCGGATGGAAGAACAAGCGCTCGCGATCGACGAAGCGAACGCGAAATCCAAGGGCGACTACGCGCTGCTCGGCCCGGTCGAGATGATCGCGTGGTTGTACTGGCAGGCCCATCAGGAGCAAAAGGCGATCGCGATGTACGACCGCGCGATCGCGATCGTGTCGCAACCGTCGTCGCCGTACGCGACGCCGCAGAGCAAGGCGGGCATCTTGTGGTCGATCGCGTCGGTGTATCGGATGGGCAAGCGCGAAGATCTCGCGAAGCCGCTGAGCGATCAGGTGATCGACATCTACACCAAGGAGATCGCGCGGCTCGAGGCTGCGAACCCGAACGATCCGGCGCTGCCGGGCATGTACGGCCAGCTCGGCATGAGCTACCGCGCGCTCGACGATCTCGCGAACGCCGACAAGTATCTGCACAAGGCGTACGACGTCGACATGCGCGCGAACAAGACGTACGGCTGGTCGGCGGTGCTCGCCGATCTCGAGCGCGTCGAAGGTCGGCCCGACGACGCGCTGGTGCTGCTCGAAGCCGCCAACACGCACATGGCGGCGATGGGCACGCGTTTCAGTCATGCCTACGACTTCTCGATCGCCGACACGCAGCGCCAGCTCGGCCACTACGCCAAGGCGATCGCGCTGCTCACCGGCTATCGCGACGCGACCGCGAAGACCTACGGCAAGCATCATCCGACCTACGGAATGATCGAGCAGCAGATGGCGCTCATCGAGATGCAGCGCGGCAACATCGCGGCCGCGGGCGCCGCATTCGCGGAGAGCCTCGAGATCTCGGAGCACGAGATCTCGAACGTGCTCAAGACCGGCACCGAAGCCGATCACGAGCAATATTTTCAGACCTACGGCTACGTGCTCGATCTCGCCGTCAACTTCAGCGCGACGTTCGCGCCGAAGAGCCCGATCGCCGCCAAGCTCGGGCTCGAGACGTTGTTGCGGCGCAAGGGCCGCGTGCTCGATGCGGCGGCGTCGAGCATGGCGACGATCCGCTCGAAGCTCTCGCCCGACGACAAACAGCTGCTCGATGCGCTCGCAGCGGCACGCGGCCAGCTCGCGAAGCTCACGGTCGCCGGGCCGTCGGCGACCGGCGATGACGACTACGCGAAGACCGTCGCTGGGCTCGAAGATCAGATCGCGAAGCTCGAGATCCAGGTCGGCCAGAAGAGCGCGGCGTATCGCGCGGCGACGCAGTCGATCTCGCTCGCGGCGATCCAGAAGCTCGTGCCGAAAGCTGCGCGGCTCGTCGAGATCGTCAACTTTCAGCCGTACGATCCGAAGGCGAAGTACGGCGCGAAGATCGCCGCGCTCGCGCGCCACTACGCCGCGTACGTGCTCGCGCAGACCGGCGATCCGGTGTTCGTCGATCTCGGGCCCGCGCAACCGATCGACGATGCGATCACGGCGTTTCGCAAAGCGGTGTCGAACCCGAACAACAAGCACGTCACCGATCTCGGCCACGCGCTGTACACGCTGACGATCGGCAAGCTCGCCGGCGCGCTCGGCGGCTCGACCGAGATCTTGATCGCGCCCGACGGCTCGCTCAACCTCGTGCCGTTCTCGGCGCTCGTCGACGACAAGGGCAAGCTCTTGCTCGAGACCGACAACTTCACGTACCTCACGTCGGGCCGCGACTTGTTGCGGCTCGCGGTCCACACCAAGGCGCAAGGCGGCGGTGTGATGTTCGCGAACCCGGCGTTCGATGCGACCGGCGGCGGCGCCGGCACCAGCGGCACCGGATCACGCGGCGCGCGCGCGGTCGAGTTATCGCAGCTGATGTGGCCGCAGCTGCCCGGCACCGGCGAAGAAGCCGACCTCGTCGAGCGCACGTGGGACGGCCTCGCCGATTTCCGCGGCGACAAGGCGACCGAAGGCGCGCTCAAGCAGCTGCACGGCCCGAAGATCCTGCACCTCGCGACGCACGGCTTCTTCTTGCCCGACGAGCCGGCGAAGCCGAGCGCGCAGCCGGGCCAGCCGTTGCCGTCGAGCGGCGCGGGCATCGGCGGACCTTCGATCGCGCAGCCCCAATCGACCGAGAATCCGTTGTTGCGCTCGGGCCTCGCGCTCGCCGGCGCGAACAAGCTCAAGAGCGGCGACGACGACGGCATCTTGACCGCGCTCGAAGCGGCCGGCTTGGATCTGTGGGGCACCAAGCTCGTCGTGCTGTCGGCGTGCGATACCGGTAACGGCAAGGTCACCAACGGCGACGGCGTGTACGGGTTGCGCCGCGCGCTCGTGATCGCGGGCGCGGAAGGGCTCGTGATGTCGCTGTGGCAAGTCGACGATGCGGCGACGCGCGATCTGATGGCCGGCTACTATGCGCGGCTCAAAGCCGGCAAGCCGCGCAGCTCGGCGTTGCGCGACGTCCAGCTCGAGATCCACGCGAATCCCAAGTACGCGCACCCGTACTACTGGGCCGCGTTCTTGGCCGCCGGCGATAACTCGCCGCTGAACTGACGCTAACGCAGCGCCGCGGCGATGTTTGCGACGCGCTGCGCTTCGTCGACGTCGTGCGTGCGCAATAACTGGTTCGCGTAGCGCGCGGCGATCATCTTCTCGGCGTCGGCGAGCTCGTTCGAGTGCGCGCCGCCGAACGCGAGATCGATCCGATAGGCTTCGCGCACGGCGACGAAGCGATCGCTCAGGTCGGCGTCGCTCGCGCTCGCGATCTGATACGCGCCGTCGAGCGCGCGCATGAGGTCGGCGTCGCGGCAGCTGTCGAGCGCGAGCGCGACCGCGCCGAATTCGTGATCGCGGTACATCGTCGCGAGCTCGCCGGTCACGCCGCAGCCGTGGCGCACGGGCGACAGTGGCGATGCGAGCTCGACGTGCACGACGTGGAGTCGCTGGCGATGCACCGGCTTCGGCGATGGCGGCGACGTCGCGACCAGGACGGTCGCGACACTGGCGATCAAGAGCTCGGCGACGACAGGCGCGCGCGATGCGAGCATGGCTCGATCATGCGCCATTCGCGGGCGTTTTCAACGCCAGACCCTCGCCGTGCCGCAAGATGTGGACGCCACCGGCGTTGCGCGCCGCGGCGATCTTGGCGAGCCGGCGGCGCGGCATCGACGGCAACCCGAGCCGCAAGTGCAGTGTCCCCCAGTGCACGGGCACGAGCGTTCGCGCGCCGAGCCGCTCGTAAATATCGAGCGCGCAATCGGGATCGATGTGGATGCCGCGGTCGAACGCGGCGCGGCGCCAGCGGTAGTACCAGACCGGCATCATCCCGCCGATGGGAAGCAGCGTCGCATCGATCGCGAAGCGCTTGCCGATGTCGTCGAACACGGCGTGGTCGGAGAAATCGACGTCGCCGGCGTGATGCAGGGTCGCGCCGCCGGCCGCGACGACGTAGCCGACGCACTCGGGTGCGTCGCCTTTGCGCCAGCGGCCGTTATCGTGGCGCGTCGCGACGGCTTCGACATCGACGCCGGCGATCGTCAGCTGATCGCCGGCGGTGACCTCGGTGACTTTCGCAAACCCCAAGTCGGCGACGATCGGCATGCAGCCGCGCGGTACGACGAGGTGCGTGTCGCGATCGAGCGCGCGCAGGCTCCAGCGATTCAAGTGATCGACGTGCGAGTGCGTGATCAGCACGGCGTCGACGCGGCCGGCGCGACGCGCACGCCACGGCAACAGCGGGTCGAATACGACGCGCGCGTTGCCGAGGTCGGCGACCGCGGTCGCATGCCCGAGCCACGTAACGGCCGGACCAGTTTCGGATCCTGCTTTCGCCGTAGCAGGCGCGACCACGCTGCTGTATAGCACGGGGGGCAACGTGCTGTTGTTCTTCCTGATCGGCGTGGCAGCCGGCGCGCTCACCGGTGTCCCGATCGGACCGGTGAACGTTGCCGTGATCGACGCCGCGTATCGGCACACGTTCATCCGCGCGATCGGCGTCGGCATGGGCGGCGCGTGCGGCGACGGCTTGTGGTCGGGGCTCGGCGTGCTCGGCGTGACGCCGATCGTGCGCGCGTATCCGTCGGTGCCGCCGATCTTGTACGCGGTGAGCGGCGCGGTGCTGCTCGTCTACGGCTTTCTCACCGCGCGCAGCCAGCCGGTCTCGCCCGCGACGCCGACGCTCGGCAGCGACGATCCACGGCCGTCGGATTCGGTCGTCACGCGACTCGCGCGCCGCCAGCTGTGGTCGGGCTTCACCGTCGGGCTCGCGCTCGTCGTGCTCAACCCGGCCGCGATCGTGACGTGGGTCGTGATCCTGTCCAACCAGATTCCGGTCGCGACGCCGATCGAAGGCGTCGCGTTCACGATCGGCGTGATGCTCGGCAGCGTCGGCTGGTTCTCGCTCGTCGCGTTTCTCACCCACCGCGGCAAGAACGTGCTCGGCGACAAGACGGTGTGGATCCCGCGCATCGTCGGCATCGGCCTGATCTTCTATGCGGCGTACTTGCTGGCGAAAGCCGTGAAGTACTTCGTCGCGTAGAGCCCGAGCGCGAGCCCGAGCCCGAGCCCGATTTCTGCTGGGCTTGGGCTTGCCCGCTTTCGCGGATCCCTGCACCAGATCAATCGCGCTCGCGTCTGAGATTGCGATCGTGTTCGACAGCGATCGATCGCACCGCGATCGGCACGTCGCCCGACAACCCCCGACGACTCTGGGCTTGGGCTTGCCCGCGGTTCGCGGATCCCTGCACCAGATCCATCGCGCTCGCGTCTGAGATTGCGATCGTGTTCGACAGCGTCGATCGCAGTGAAATCGGCACGTCGCCCGGCAACCCACGACGACTCTGGGCTTGGGCTTGCCCGCGTTTCGCGGATCCCTGCACCAGATCCATCGCGCTCGCGTCTGAGATTGCGATCGTGTTCGACAGCGTCGATCGCACCGCAATCGGCACGTCGCCCGACAACCCCCGACGACTCTGGGCTTGCGCTTGCGGCGTTTCGCGGATCCCAGCACCAGATCCATCGCGCTCGCGTCTGAGATTGCGATCGCGTTCGACAGCGTCGATCGCACCGCGATCGGCACGTCGCCCGGCAACCCATGACGACTCTGGGCTTGGGCTTGCGGCGTTTCGCGGATCTCGCGTCGGATTCGATCGTTTTCGACAGCGATCGATCGCAGTGAAATCGGCACGTCGCCCGGCAACCCACGACGATACGATCGGTTCGTCGATTTCGGGCTCGGGCTCGGGCTCGGGCTCGGGCTCGTGATCAGAATCGAAACTGGCCGAAGTGCGGCGTGATCGCGACGTCCATATCGAGCCCACCGGGGACCTGGTTCGGCAGCCAGCCAACTTGGTCGCGCATGATGTCGTACTGATAGATCTGCACGCGCGGATCGAGCGTCTTGCCCTTCGCGCCGAACGTCTGCTGCCAGCCCCACGCGATCAGCGCGGGCTGCGCATCGAACAGCATCGCGAGCGTTTCGTAGGTGCCGTACGCGCCGACCATCGCGTTGCCTTTGAACACCTCGTTGACGCCTTTGAAGTAGCCGGTGACGAGCTTGCCGGGACCGCCGTAGCGCATCTGCTTCGACATCGTGAAGTCCGCCGTGAAGTACACGACCTGCTTGCCACAGCCGATGTTGCTCATCGCGTCGAGCGCGCGTCGTGCGTCGGTCTTGCCGTGATCGATCGATTCGTCGACGCTGCTCGCGGTCTTGGTGCGCGTGTTGAACCGCTCCCACAGCAGCACGAGATCGAGCCCGGCATTGCCGTAGCGATGCGCTTCACTCTTGACCAGCGGCGGATCGCCGGTCGCGTCGTGGCCGATGTAGCGGCCGACCCACGTGCACGGCCGCGCGTCGTGCTTCGCGGTCTCGAGGATCAGGTTCGCCTGGTTCGTATCGCAGCCCCAGATCGCGTGCGTGGTCGGAAACGCGATCAGCTCGAGCGACGTCGTCGGCGTGTTCGGCGCGCTGCTGACGTCATCGGGAACGAACGCGTAGCCGGCGTGGCTCGCGAGCGCGTCGTAGCGGCCCGGTCGCAGGCTCGTGAACTTCACGGCGTCGTGCTTGTCGGTCGACTTCGTCGCGGTGAACGTCGCCGACGTGATGCCGCCGAACGCCGCCTGCTCGGTCAACCGCACCGCGATGTGCGGCAGCGGTGGATCGCTCGCGGCCTTCTTCTTGATCGTCACCGTGATCGTCGCACCGCCGTGCTGGTAGCACTGGCCGTCGACGCTGCTGACCGACGACGGACCGAACGCGCTAGCCACGGACGCGCGCCTCGATCGCGTCGAGCTTGGCCGCTTCGCTAAGAGAGCCGTCGTCGATCAGCGTCAGCAGCTCGGGGCCGTCGCGATCGCAAAATTCGCCGTGCGCGACCCACAGCTCGGTGTAGCGACAGATGCCAACTTCGCTGACGATGCCGATGTCCTCGGCGGCGTCGAGCGCGCGCCAGATCAGGTCGCGCGGCACGGTCTCGCCGAGGTGCTCGGCCATGCGATCGACGAAGATCTCGCGCGAGACCTGGACGAGCGCTTCGAGGTGAACGGCGCGCAGCTTCACGCCGCGACTCCGATCTGCACGCGCGCGTCGCGCGAGAGCTCCCACGCCCACGTCGGCGTGCGCGACTCGACGATGAAGCGCTCGATCGGCCCGAACAGCTCGTCGAGCTCGTCGCTCGTGCACACCGGCACGATCGCGCGCAGCACGCGCGGGTCGTAGAACCGAAACAGCCGCGGCCCGCGATCGGTGTCGGCGTGCATCAGCCGCTGCAAGTGCGCGCGCACGTGCGACAGCGGCGCGCGGCTCGTCAAGAAGATGCCCCACGCGCGGCCCCACGCTTCGGCGACGAGCTCGTGGAACAGCCAGTGCGACGGCGCGATCGCCATCACGTACGGCGCGACGTCTTGCAGCGCTTCGGCTTCGTCGCCGTCGAACAGCGACTCGCCGAGCTGGCGCGCGATCGATAGCGCGCGCGGCGCACGTGCGGCATCGATCACCGCGTAGAGCGCGTGTGGTTGCCGGCGCAGATAGTGGATCCAGTACTCGCGCAGCCCGACGTCGATCATCGCGACCTCGCCATCGCGTCGCGCCACGCATCGTCGTCGCGGTTGGCTTCGCGCGCCTTCGCGTCGTACGGCGCTTGTACGCTCGCCGGCTCGTGACACGCCTTGCAGTCGTGATGGACCAGGCCCTTGCCGCCGCTCGCTGCTTCGCGCAACGCTTCGCGCTTCGCCGCGTACGCGTCGGCGGGCGCGTTCGTGTTTGCCGCGCCGCCGCCGTCGGGCTGCGCGGTCCAGCCAGCGCGATCGGCTTTCGCGACGCTCGCGGTCGACGACGCGCCGCCGACGTCGACGTTCGGGCTGCCTTCGACGAGCGTGCCGTTGCCACCGCAGTGCTGCGTCGCGTCGCCGGCGCGATGCGCCGGCTTGCCGTTGATGAACACGGTCGGCGAGCCGGCGAGCGCGCGCCACTGGTTCGGACCGCAACAGGCCGAGTGCACACCGCTGTCATCGACGCGGACCGCGGGCTTGCCGTTGACGTTCACGTTCGGCGAGCCGGAGATCGCAGGCCCGACGGTAGGATGCGGGCACGCCGGGCAACCGTGCGCGCACAGCGGAGCATTCGCTTTGTCGCCGAGCCGACCTTGTGCAGCCATTCGAGCGATCGCAGTTGCGAAGCGCGGGCCACGCGCGGTCGCAACAACTGAATGGCATCAGGAAGAATTCGCGGCGACGATGCGTACGACATGACCGCAGCAGCCGAGCGTGGCTACGCGAAGCTCGTCAGCGCGTTCGCGACCGACAACGCCGTCACGCCGCCGGACCCGGGCACGCGTGGCTTCGGCCGCACCGCGCTGCGCGTCGATGGCAGGATCTTCGCGTTTCTCAAACCGCACGGCCTCGTGCTCAAGCTGCCGGCCGAGCGCGTCGCCGCGCTGATCGCGAGCAAGCGCGGCGTGCCGTTCACCGCGAACAAGCCGGGCAAGCGGCCGATGACGGAGTGGGTGGTCGTGAAACCGGCGCGCGACTGGCTCGCGCTGGCCAAGCAAGCGCGCGCGTTCGTCAGCCCGCCGAATCGCGGCACGCGCGCGGCGAGTCGCCGGTGACGCGCTTGAACGCGTGGCTGAACGCGCTCTCCGACGTGTAGCCGAGCGTGCTCGCGAGCTCGCGCACGGTCGCGCGATCTTCGCGCAGCGCTTTCGCGGCGAGCCGCATCCGCCACTCGGTGAGGTAGCTCATCGGCGCGATGCCGGCGACCTGCTTGAAATACGCGGCAAACGTCGCGCGCGACATCGCGACCGCGTGCGCGAGCTCTTCGAGCCGCCAGGCACGTCCCGGATCGCCGTGGATCAAGCGCATCGCGGGTGCGAGGCGCGCGTCGCTCATCGCGCGAAACCAGCCCGCGCCACGCGGCTCGTGCGCACGCAGGATCTGGATGAACATCAGATGCGCGAGCTGGGCCGAGGCAGCATCGGCGCCGGGCAGATCGTCGATGCGCTCGGCGACGAGCTGATCCACCAACCAGTGCAGCGTCTGCGCGAGCCGCGAGCCCGCGCGGATGTGGATCACCGGCGGCAGCGTGCCGAGCAAGAGGTCGGTGCCCGCGCGATCGAGCTCGACCTTGCCGCCGAGCATCAGCGTGTCGTCGCCCTTGCCGATGTGAACGACCGGCCCGCTGCGGCCGCGCAACACGTCGTCGAGCGCGCGCGGCTTCGCCTTGAGATCGCTCGCGAGCACGTGCTTGCGCGGCGCCGCGAGCATGAACACGTCGCCGCGGTCGATCTTGATCGGCGCATCGCGCTCGACCTTGAGCCAGCAATGGCCGCGTGCGACCGCCCAGAACTTGAGCGTCTCTGGCGGCGGTACCGCGATCGCCCACGACCCGCCGGCGACGACCGCGGCCGTGTGCGTCGAGTGCGCGCGCGTGACCTCGAGAAAGTCCGAGAACGGATCGACGCCCATTTCTAGACTTTTACGCATGTAATGCAGATGAACAAGCATTCATCGTCTGGCTCGGCGGCCTTAGATCAGAGGCATGTCCAAACGCACATGGTTCATCACAGGTGTCAGCAGTGGCTTCGGCCACGAGATGGCGAAGCAGCTCCTGGCGCGCGGCGATCGCGTCGCCGGCACGGTTCGCGATGTCAGCGCGATGAGCGGCCGCGCCGGCTACGGCGACCAGCTCTGGCTCGCGGAGCTCGATCTCGTCGACACGCCGAAGATTCGCAGCGTGATCGATCGCGCGTTCGCGGAGCTCGGTCGGATCGACGTGGTCGTGAGCAACGCCGGCTACGGCCTCATGGGCGCGGTCGAAGAAATGACGGACGAGCAGGTCATGCACCAGCTCGACATCAACCTCTTGGGCTCGATCCAGGTCGTGCGAGCGTCGCTGCCGCATCTGCGCCGGCAAGCTGGCGGCAGGATTCTTCAGATCTCGTCGTTCGGCGGTCAGGTCGCGATGCCTGGCGGCGCGATGTATCACGCGACGAAGTGGGGGATCGAAGGCTTCATCGACGCGGTCGCGCAAGAGGTCAAACCGTTCGGCATCGAGTGCACGCTGATCGAGCCGGGCGGCGCTCGCACCGAGTTTCGCTCGCGCAGCGCGCAGCTTCCGGCGAATCGTATCGCCGCGTACGACGCATCGCCGGCGATCAACGTTCGCAAGATCTTCGAGGCGCGCACGATGCTGCCGCCGGGCGATCCGGTGAAGATGGTCGAGCTGATGATCGCGAGCGTCGATCGA